>JANWJZ010000044.1 GCA_025451675.1 Halanaerobiales bacterium
ATGTCACCCCCTTTCCTTATAATCTCTTACTTTTAATTTTGCTACGATTAAATAAGTGATAAGCTAGATAAAAACACCAGGGTATCATTCCAGCAAGCCAGAATGCACGCCTGTAACCTCGTCGTTCAAACCAAAATTCTCGTCTGTAATTTGCGTTCAAATAACCGGGCAATTTGGAACCAGCACAAAAACCTAACTTCCGTCCAGTTAATGGTCCCATTCCCAAAGGACCAGTCCTGTCCCCTCTGGGCATAATAATCCTCCTCATTTTTAACAATCCATTTAATGAATTGCTTATCCTTTCAACTGTTATTCAGCATAATTGACATATGTCATTTACATCTTATATTATACCCCAATTCTGACATATGTCAATAACTATTTTAAAAAAATACGCCAATCAAGAATTTTTCTCGATTGGCACAATCTCATTGCAATACTATAGTTTCACTTCTATTTCCAGCCCCGACTTAAACTCTACCATTAACCTGTCATCATATACAATCGCTTTTTCAACTAGTTTTCTAACCAGTTTATCATCAAACTCTTAAGTTATTAATACAGCTTTCTAGAGCATTGACAATGGATGGTATTGATTTGGAAACACAAAAAGCCTTTAAAAATGCAGTTTTATCAAAAATGGACGAAAATAAAGTTCGTGGCATTACATCAAACGAGGAACTTGATAGAATTTTTGATACAGATGCTGAGCGAGAAGACTAAATATTACATCTATCCTGCATCCTCAACCCCCTGTAAAAAGGGGGTTATCTAATCTGGTAACTCAACTATTAATTTTCAGGACGGTTGATATGTTCCCTCAAGCAACAAAAATAAGGGTTTCCTGACATTGCCACATCCGGCAGATCGGCCTCGAGAAAAACTAAATGTCTGGAAACCCTTTATTTACAAGCTTTTCAGTTTTTTATTTCTCAACCCTTGACATCAATACAACAGTCTCCACATGATATGTATTGGGAAACATATCAACAGGCTGTACCTTCAGTATCCGGTAATCCTCCTTAAATAAAGCCAGATCCCTGGCCAGGGTCGCCGGATTACAGGAGACATAGACAATCCGCTCCGGTTTGACCCCTATTACTGCATCTATCACTTCTTTAGCCAGGCCTTTCCTGGGCGGGTCAAAGACAATAAGATCAGGCTTAATCCCCTCAGCCAGTAACTCCGGCAATTTCTCCTCCACCTTGCCGGTTATAAAACGGCAGTTGTCAATACCATTAAGCCGGGCATTCTTACCCGCATCTTCTACGGCTTCCGGTACCTCCTCTATACCAATGACTTCCCCAGCCTTTTCTGCCAGGTATAAAGAAATACTGCCCAACCCGCAATAGGCATCGATGACCGTTTCCTCTCCGCTTAATCCGGCAAAATCCAGGACAAAATCATATAGATTCTTCGTCTGTAATGTATTGACCTGAAAAAAGGAATTGGTGGAGACAGCAAATTTTATGTTACCGATATAGTCCAGGTAATAATCCTGGCCAGCTATGATCCTGGTTTCCTGGCCCAGGATTACATTGGTCCTCTCCGGATTAATATTCTGCAGGACTCCCACTATTTCCGGCATTTCCCTCATTACTCTTTCTGCAACCTCTTCCGCATGGGGCAGTTCCTCCCCTGACGTGACCAGGATCAGCAAAACCTGGTTGGTACAGATTCCTGCCCTGATGACCAGATGGCGTAATAATCCCTTATGCTCTATTTCATTGTAGACAGTCAAATCCGGATAATCATTCAAGATCTCCAGGGTTATCTTCATGGTCCGGTTTATCAGGGGATGCTGGATCAGGCAGCTCTCCAGGGGAACAATCTCGTGGCTCCCCCGCTCATAAAAACCTGCTATGATCTTTCCATCCCTGTCCTTTGCCAGGGGGAACTGGGCCTTGTTCCGGTATAAAAAGGGATGAGCGGCGGGAAAGACCGGCTCCACCTCAGCATCCTCCAGTTTGCCAATCCTCTCCAGCAGGTCTTTGACCATCTTCCTTTTATATTCCAGTTGGTTTTCATAAGCAATATGCTGTAACTGGCAGCCCCCACAGGCACCAAAAACAGGACAATCCGGCTTTATCCTCTCCCGGGCTGCCCTCAGAATCTCCACTATCTCCCCCCTGGCATAATTTTTCTTTTTCTCTACAATTCGTACTTTCACCAGTTCTCCAGGTATGCCGCCGGGAATAAAAACAGCCAGGCCTTCATACCTTCCGACTGCGTCACCGCCATTGGCCAGATCTACCAATTCTATATCTATAATATCTCCTTTATGTAATCCCATTGTCATCCTTACTCCTCAATTGATTTTATTGAAAATAATTAACTGCGTCACTAAACACTATTATATATAAAATTCCCGGTTATTAAAACACCCTGCTTTAAACAGTTTTCAGTGATACAATCCGTAAAGGCTAACTGCAAAGAAAAAGACCTGGCTAAATCCAGGTCTTTAAAATATTCTTCAATTAAGTCTTACAGGCTTTAACTCTAGCTATCCTCTTTTCTTCCACTTTCTCGACTTTAAACACTATTTCCTCAAATTCCACTTCCGGTGTTTCACCTTCTTCAGGTATCCTGCCTAATTGGCCGATTATGAAACCGCTTAATGTATCATAATCATCTACAGGCAAGTCCACATCAAGAACTTCAGTAACCCGATCCAGGCTCGTAACACCACTTATGATAAATGTGTTTTCATCCAGTTTTTCAAATTCCTTTTCTTCTTCATCATATTCATCAAAGATATTACCGACAATTTCCTCCAACAGGTCTTCTATAGTCACTATTCCGGCAGTTCCACCATATTCGTCAATGACAACGGCCATATGGGTCTTGGTAGACTGTAATTCCCTGAATAGTTCATCCGCTTTTTTAGAAGAAGGGACATAATAGGGCTGACGGATTATATTTTTTAAACAGAAATCATTTCTATCTTCTGTCAGCTGTATGAAATCTTTAATGTTCAATATACCTATAATATCATCAATATTCTCTTCATAGACCGGATACCTTGTAAATTTTGCTTCTTTAACTATATCCATTATTTCTTTTATACTGGCAGTGATAGGGATACCGACGATTTCAGTTCTATGCGTCATTATGTCGCAAACCTCTTTGTTATCAAATTCAAAGATATTGTTGATCATTTCCCTTTCATTTTCGTCAATGGCACCCTTTTCTTCCCCTACGTCCACCAGCATGCGTATTTCTTCTTCTGTAACCATTTCTTCTTCAGCAGCAGGGTCAATGCCAAAGAGCCTTACGACAAAGTTTGTTGAAACTGAAAGCAACTTTACAAAGGGCGATGTAACAGTAGATAGAGCTATTAAAGGTGAAACAACAAAGAATGATATAGTCTCTGTCTTTTTCATTGCCAGTCGTTTTGGTACCAATTCACCAAAAATTAGTGTGAAATAGGACAGAACTAAGGTAATGAATATAACAGCGATATTCTTCAGGACCGTTTCAGAAACCGGTATCTGCGTCTTCTTGATAAGTTCCACTAAAGGTTCTGCAAAAGTATCAGCGGCAAATGCACTGGCCAGAAATCCAGCCAGAGTTATGCCTATTTGAATAGTGGCAAGAAATTTACTTGGATCACCAAGAATTTTTAGTAATTGACTGGCCTTTTTATTTCCCTCTTCGGCCATATACCTGAGTTTGTTCTCATTCAGAGATATCAAAGCAATTTCAGAGGCTGCAAAAAAAGCATTCAATGCTATCAATAGCACTAAAAGCATTAGTTCGCTAATCAAATCTATTCAACTCCCGATTATTGTTTTAGCAATTTTCCCGAATCCAACCTACAATGCTTTGATATCCTTATGGCCGGAGATAATAAAAAGGCTTTAGATTTACCTTTGCCATTAAAAGTAGTAACAAGAATAATCTACTACTGTCCTCCTCCCCAGAGTTACCGTCCATTTACATTCCTCCATTTTTTACAATAATCTTTTTTTTATTTTATCATATATACAACTATACTGTCAATGATAAGGGGATAACACAGGGAGCACAAAGAGGCGGTTCTTCCGTATCTTGTCTTTTTTTGTTTTTGAATATTCAGTATTGCATAAATTCTTGTTTAATGTTATAATAAAAGTGAAGAAACGGAATACCGTTTCTGCTTTCACCAACGGGACAGAGTAGTGGTGAAGTCGAGAAATGTTCCCTTTTAAATTATTTGAAAAAGGGGGGACATTTATGAATTTATTTAATTACAATTATATTATGGATGAAAAAAGCAGGATAAAGGAGATTGAAAGGTTAAAATTTTATCCAAGAAAAAGGAAAGATGAACTGAACGAAGAATTGAAACGAGGCCTAGTAATGAGCTATTATTTAAACGGAAGAATTATGTAACATAATTAAGAATCACCAAGCCAGGGAAACCTGGCTTTTATTTTATCTTACGTATTTTTTGACATTTAGCTTATTTTAATGATAAAATTGTTAAGCATAAGACTGCAGGCAAAAATTTAAACTGCTAAAATTTATGCAGCAACTATAAGTGAATATAGGGAGTGAGAATAAGAATAATGGACTTTGCAGTATTGATAAATCAAATATTAGTCCTGTTTTTAATCATTGTCCTGGGCTATATACTGCGTAAAAGGGAAATTATTACTGAAGAAATAGCCAGCGGCTTTTCCAATATCCTGATTCAGATTACAATGCCGGTTTTAATTATAGATTCCATCCTGAAAATAGAACTAAACCAGGAAGTAATCAAAAACCTGGCCATCTATACGATTGTCGCTCTTCTAAGTTACCTGTTTTTAATAATCCTGAGTACTATAGTTACAGAGAAATTGAAGACCCAACAGGATACAAAAGAAATATTTAAATTCCTCCTGATCTTTCCCAATGTAGGGTATATGGGAATCCCTGTCGTCAGCTCCATTTATCCAGCTGAGGCTGTTGTATACACCATCATAAATAATGTCATCTATAATATGTATGTCTGGACCTATGGCATCCAGATCTTCAATAATGATAAAAAAGAAAAATTTGAATGGAGAAAATTAATCAACCAGGGCACCATCGCCCTGACCATAGGATTTTTACTCCTCATCACCCGCCTGCCCATCGGGCCTCTGCGTGGTGCCATCAGTACTGTAGGAGGAATGACCTTCCCAATCTCCATGTTGGTAATCGGCAGTTCCTTAACCAATATTAAAAATTTTGATTTCTTAAAGGATAAATATCTCTATTACCAGGTATTTCTTAAACTTTTCCTGATTCCTTTATTGGGGCTATTGATATTAAATCCCCTTCATCTACCGAAAATGATCAGGGATATCAGTGTCATCATGCTGGCCATGCCCTGTGGTGCCAATAGTGTCATTTTTGCCGGAAAATATAAGAGTGATAGACTCTTTGCCTCAAAAGCGGTTTTCCTCACAACATTATTATCACTATTTACAATACCGTTAATCATCTTTATATTGAATCTGATTTAACTATCCAGCCAGATTCAGGAACAATAAAAACCTCTAATTTCCGTTGAAATTAGAGGTTTTTATATAAGTATAAGAGGCCTGTTTATACTTATTTATAGAGCCTGATATCCCCGAATTCATTAACAATTTTAATTGTCTTCTCTCCATCTCCCCCGCTCAAAATCTGACGCCTGTTTTCCTTTTCCACCCCATAGGGTAAATTGCTCCTAATATCTCCAAACTCTGTCTCACAATAAACCTGATATCTATCCAGATCATCCTCTAAATAAATCTCAACATCTATATAGCTTGCATCCAGGTCTATGTCATTCATTAACCGGAATAAATCAAACTGGCCATAATTTACTTTACCTGTAATTTTACCTTCTACTCCGTTACCAACCAGGTTTGTATAATCTGCTTTTATCCTCAGGTCTCCCTTTATCCTGTCAAAACTGACGGAATCAGCCTCACTCTTCATTTCCAGGTTTCCAGCAATATCAGCAAGCTTCGTTTTAGTATATTTAGTATCCAGGATTAAATCCCCGCCAATATTACTAATATCCACCCCGGAGTTAAATCTGGATTCTACCTTCAAATCATTATCTATATTCCTGACAATTAATTTTCCATAATGTGCAGTTATTTCCGTCCGCCCACCTATATCTGTTATCTGGCACAGATCGTAACTGTTTTTCACCGTTACGTCTCCGGCCATCTTATCTATTATTAACTTCCCATAGCTGTTCCTGATATCAAGGGAAAGCCGCTCAGGGACAATTAATTCATAGGTTACCTGTACCCCATAGACCCCTTTGGGTAATACCGGCCTTTCAAATCGCAGACTTAACCTTTCCCTGCGGGTATCCTCAAAAATAGACAGTTCCCTGATAAAAGACTCCGCCAGCTCTTCATTTTCCGCATAAACTGTGAACTTATATGAAAGCAGGATATCCTCCCGATCTTCCCCCCTGATTTCAATTGAACCTATCGCATTATCGATATATAGCTCTTTTATCTCATCACCGATATTTATTATCTGATCAGTAAACTCCAGTTCTGCTGAAGCACCATGATACGAACCAACAGTATTTCCTTCAATTAAATTCCTCAGGGAATCCGTCTCTAATTCCCGGTATAAATTTTCAATAATCCTGATATTATTGTACTTAAAATCCAGGATCATCAGCAGGATCACCGCAATAATAATTATACTTACAATCCATTTCTTATTCACCTTGCCACCTCCCTAAACTTCCAGGTGTTTTTCCACGAGCCAGGAACCCAGTAAAAACATAGCCGTAATCATCAACACATATGCCACGAAAGGCCCGCTGCCAATACTGAGGGAAATAATCCTGGGTATACCGAACTCAAAATAAACAAAATTACCCAAGGATAATTCCGGTACCCATCTAAAAAGCGGGGCCAGCAATATAGCTCCACGGTAGACTACGTAAGGAAATAAAGAAAAAACTATAATTGTAATCAGGCCCCGGAAACGATCATAGAAGAGACTGACTAACTGGGAAAATTGGGCAGCAATATAGAGAGTCAGGCCATGAATCCAGTAGGCCAGAAGGAGCCTTATTGCAAGCCCAATAAACATACCGGGTTCTAAAGCATTCTTATAGATATTGTCGATAACCATCCCTCTTATGAAACCATGGTGAAATACAAAGATCATTAATAATGTCACCAGGCTTATTCCTATATAAAAACTCATGCTGGCAGCCAGTTTTGCCAGGCCTATTTCCCAGCCCCGCCTTGGAAGGGACAGAAGAAAGTAATGAGTATCATCTTTCCATTCCTGGCGGTAGGAATTATAACCCAGCCATAAAATCAATATGGGATAAAGGGCAAAGGGTACGAAAGACAGGCCAAAAGCCAGCCAGATTATCCATTTATCTGCCTTATAAAAGAGGAAGATTTCCCAGGCGAACAATGCCAGGAAGATAACAACAGTAAAGAATGATAGTGCAAGAATCTCCTTTTTATATAACTCCCACCATGCTCTCATTCGAATACCTCCTTTGCCAGGTCTTCTATGGACATTCCATGTTCTTCCCGCAGATCATCAGCATAACCCTGTATTTTTATTTCTCCTCTTTCCAGGAAGATTACATAATCAAAGAATTTCTCTGTCTCCAGTATCTCATGGGTGGAAAGGATGATAGTCTGCTTCTCCGCATCGTATTCGCTAATCAACCCTTCCAGTATCCGGGAACGGGATTTGATATCTATCCCGGCCAGCGGTTCATCCATCACGATCAGGGGAACCTCCCGGGCCATGGTCAGGGTCAGTTTCACCCTCCCTACCATCCCTTTAGAAAGGTTCTTTATTCTGGCCTCCGGTTTCAAATTCATGAAATCCAGGATCTCCATAGCCTTTTCCCTGTTAAAATTGGTAAACTGGCTTTCATAGAGATTGATAACCTGCCTGATGTTCATACCCCGGTAAAAATGATTTATCTCTGGCAAAAAAGCTGTTATATTCTTTGTTTTTCTGCCCGGCCTTTCACCCAGGACCAAAACATCTCCGGAGTCTGGCTGCACAAGCCCGGCTATGGTTTTCAACATGGTTGATTTACCGCTGCCATTGGGCCCGATCAGGCCACATATCTTCCCGGCCGGAAAACTAACATCCACACCCTTAAGGGCGGTAACACCAGTATATTTTTTCACCAGATTTTTTATCTCAACAGCTGTCTTCACGATAAACCTCCTTTACTCACTTAATTTTCTTTATCCTTCTTTATATTTACCAATTCATTATTAATAAACTTAACAATCTCCTCCTCTGTATAGCCGAGGGAATTCATCTCCTCTAAAAACCTGGAAACAGCTTCCCTGGCCATCTCAATTTTCATGGTAATAACCATACTTTCATCCTCCTTAATAAAGGTTCCCATTCCTCTCCGGGTCTCCACCAATTCCAGTATTTCCATCTCCCGGTAAGCCCGTTGTATAGTGTTGGGGTTGACTTCTATCTTTCTGGCCAATTCTCTCTGGGAGGGCAGCTTATCACCGGGTTTCAATTCTCCTCTGACGATCATTTTCTTTATATAATCTATAATCTGTTCATAGATAGGTTTAGTGGTATCGAAATTCAAACCCATGCATAACTCTCCCCCTTTCCCTTAATAATAGTGCACTATTTAACTAGTGCACTATTATTATATTAAAGTTTTCCGGACCTGTCAATACATAAACTTTATTTTTACAAAAAAAAGAGCCCTATGAAAGGACTCTTCTAAGCAGATTTTTATATCTATTTTTAGAAAGCTTTTTAATAATATCTTACATTGACATCAATTATACCTTTTTTATCAATTTCCAGATGGCCATCTTTCTCCATCCTGTTATCAGACGGTACCTTCACATCCAGTTCTCCTCCAACAGCATTTACAGAGATCAATCTGATACCTTCCCAACCATCCAGATATTTTAAGTCTACATCCAATCCAGCGCCGTTAACACGTATCTCCTCAAGGCCGATTACATCCAGTTCAATCTCTATACCGGCACCATTTACCCTCAGATAATCACCCCTGATTAAGCCGCTTATATCGATTCCTGCACCATTAATATTTATACTGTCAACATAATACTCGCCTTCCATATCTATCCCACCGGCATTTATCTTCAACTCATCAGCATGAAGGACCCCTGAAAGATCAAGCCCGCCTGCATCAATATCAAGCAATCTATACTTATTTTTCGTCCCCACAACTATCTTATGGGACCGGCCAAACAAATCAAAGACACTCCTTTTGGGCGAATATATCCGTACCCTCCCACCCCTTAGGTCGAATTCCAGCTCATCTGATATATAGACATTTTCCAGATCCTCAACAAAATATATCTCAGCACCTTCAATATCAAAATAAAGCCTATCTACATCTTCCAGTTCTATTTCATAGAGGTCTTTCAGGAGTGAATTATCGGCAAATGCTGTCCTGCCCATGATAGCGATTGCAGACATTGCCAATAAGAGAGTCATGAGAAAAATCATAATAGTTCTCTGCATATTCTTTTCCATAATGAACGACTACACACCCTTCCTAATTTAGAATCCAAAACTTAATCTCAGGCTGGCCAGAGGTGCAGATAAATTATCCAGAGGCAGATTTACATCCTTACCAAAGTATTTCCAGTTAGAACCGGTGAAATCCCAGAGGTAAGCCAGGGAAAGATCCAGTCCCATAAAAGCCGCAAACTGATAATGCAGGGTAAGTTCTGGCATGATAAAGACAAATGTCTTTTCAAAGGAATTACTATTGGGCTTTGACCAGTCGGTATAATTACCATAGGTCAGGTCAAGAAAAGCCTGGCCTCCACCCAGGGCGGCACCTAAAGCAATATCCATATTCTCTGTGCTATAAATCCCCTTCTCATATAAAAAGGTGCCATAGTTTAATTTTAATCTGGCCTTTTTCCCATCGGCACCCAGGGAACTAATCTCACCTTCATAACCATAGCAGCCAATCCTGCTGCCTTCCCGTACGCCTATTAAACCCCCACCACCATAAAGCAGGATTTCATCAGGTAAACTGGCAAAACCCTCAGGCAGGTTGGCATTGAACTCAGCCAGGTCCAACTGCATATAAGCCAGTAAGGGACCGCCATTCAATTTTAACCCATCAGCAATCTCCTGTTCGACTATGATGACATTAGTCTCTTTATCCTGTTCTGATACTTCTACCTCTTGCTCTAACTCCATTTCTTCATTTACCTTAATTGTTATCTTTCCCGCAAATGCCAGGCTGCTGATTAGAAATAATAAAGAAAACAGGACTAAAAGAATCTTTTTCCTCATCGCCTCAAATCCCTTCTTTTATATTATATTATTAAATTTTATTTTTCACAAATTATATTTATGTTTTATAATACTTCTATAAAAATGCAATTTATCCTTCTTCAGGTAATGTTTTTTCTATCAAATAGTCCCAATACCGCCTGGGCATAAACTGGGCCTGCAGGCGGGGATTCTTTCTGCTTTCTATAGCCACGTTCTTATAGAACGACTGCCACAGGGCCTGATAATACTTTTCCTCTTCCGTAATTTTCGGTTCCGGTAAACTGTCCAGTTCTGTTAAAACCCATTCCTCCCGATTATATATGGCGGCCAGCATTCTTTTTCTATCATGGATAATCCAGTCCTGGTCCGGAAGCCGGCGGACAAAATGAGGGGCCAGCAATGTTATGATATTATAATCCGGCTCAAAAGGCGCATAAAATACCCCGCCCTGAATCTTTCTGAAACGCAGTAAACCCAGTAGTAAGTGGGCCTCCTTGCTGACCTTCCTGTCTATCTTATTTACCCGGTCTACTATATCATTATGTAGATAGCTGTCTATCTTCTTCCCCATCCTGAAACCCAACTGTAGATACTGATAAATCAACAGGCCGGAATTCTCTGTCTCTGATAGATAAACACGGTAGATTTTACGCAGTGATTTCGGGGATATTTTATCTTTAACGGCCTCATAGACCTTATCGGATTTATCCAGCTCAGTTTCTACAATTATTTTATTGCTAAATAAGCCGGCCTGGTATTCCTCTTCCAGTATTATTCCTGCTATCTTTATCCTGGCCTTGAAAGCCTGATAGATAGCTGTCAGCAGGCCCGGAAAACTCCCATCATAAATCAGGTAATTCATCTCCATACTATCAACCCCATCACATAAAAACCTGTCTTACTTTATAAATAAATCCTTCTGGCTGCTGATAAGGCTCCTGCCCTGATTCCCCCCGAAATCTTCCCCGGAATTTACTAAAGAATTATCCACGTTGGACCAGTCCTCACTCTTCGGGCTGAAAAGGGAGAGCTGTTCCTTATCCTTTCCCGGGATTAACCTGCTGCGGATCAAATCCTCCCTGAGGGGGATACCGCCATAATACTTACCCTGGCAGGTGATGAAAAAACGGGCCCTTTTCAAAACAACACCGAATTTTTCCAGGTCATAATAACTGATGGAACCGTTTCTCCTGGCTGTGACAATCCGCCGGGCTGATTTTACTCCAATACCGGGAACCCGCAACAAAAGTTCATAATCAGCCTTATTTATTTCCACGGGGAAAAACTCCAGATTCCTCAAAGCCCAGTTGGCCTTGGGATCCAGTTCGATATCAAAGTTTGGATTTTCCCTGTCCAGAAGCTCATCAGCCTTAAATTTATAAAAACGCAATAGCCAGTCCGCCTGGTAAAGCCTGTGTTCCCGCAAAAGGGGCGGCCTCCTTACAGCAGGCAGAAGATTATCGCTATTGACCGGAACATAGGCAGAATAATAAACCCGGCGCAGGTTAAAGCTCTCATAAAGGGTTTCTGAAATTTTCAGGATCTGATAATCCGGCTCAGGGCTGGCTCCAACAATCAGCTGGGTGCTCTGTCCGGCAGGAACAAAGCTGTCTGCCTTCCTGTACTTCTTTTTTTCTTCCCGGTACTGGCTGATAGCCTGGCCAATATTTTTCATGGGAGTCAGTATATCAGTTAAATTTTTATCTGGAGCCAGCAATTTCAGGCTCTGCCGGGAAGGCAACTCTATATTCACACTCATCCGGTCTGCATACTTCCCCGCCTGGGCTATTAATGAATAGTCCGCTCCCGGGATAGCCTTCAGATGTATATAACCATTGAACCTGTATTCCTCCCGTAATATCCTGATGGTCTTCAGAAGCAGTTCCATGGTATAATCAGGGGTCTTCATAACCGCTGAACTCAGGAATAAGCCTTCAATATAATTCCGGCGGTAAAAATTTATCGTCAGATCAGCCACTTCCCGGGGAGTAAAGGCAGCCCGGGGTCGTTCATTGGAAGCCCGGTTTATACAGTAAGTACAATCGTAGATACAATAATTTGTAAAAAGGATCTTTAAAAGAGAAATACAACGGCCATCATCAGACCAACTATGACAGATTCCCGCCACTGCCCCGTTCCCTATGCCCCCCGGGGTATTCTTCCTGCTACTGCCACTGGAAGAACAGGAAACATCATATTTGGCTGCATCTGCCAGGATAGAAAGCTTTTCCAATAGTTCCATACAGCCACCCCTATCCTTTTTATCTCTGTTTTATTATACCATACATATGTTTAGTGGGCAATCGTTAAAACTGGAGAAAAATCCTTTAGATATGTATTCCTTTATTTATTAAGTTGAAATAATTCCTGTAAAAAGAAGGATTTATGTCAAAAATGGGCAAGTATAAATATATTATAAATTTTTAATCTTTTTTTCCTGTCTATATAATAAAATTCCAGGCAAGTTAAAAAGGAGGTTTTTTTATGTATTCAGGTATTGGTTCATTTTTCAGGGAAGGCTGCCAGCTTTTCAGGAAAAATTTCGGAAAATTATTCCTCTACAATCTCTATCTATTCCTGATTGCCCTGGCCGTCCTCTTATTTTTTGCTTTTGCCACTATAATCGGTTTCTCCTCTATCTATACAGGGACACCGGAAGATTCCTTACCTACAGAAAGTATCGTCCTTTTCTTCGTCTTAATTATTTTCCTGGGAATAATCGGCCCGGTACTCATAGCCGGCTACCAGCACCTCTACGTCAAACTTATCCGTAAGGAAAAGGTCTCCTTTAAAAATATCTTTGCCGGTTTCAAGCATTTCTGGTCCATCTGGGTAACCCATTTCTTCACACAGGTAATCGGCTTCGGCGGCACCATTCTATTTCTGCTGCCACTTCTCATCCTGGTCTTTGCCAACTTTATCGCTAAATTAAATTTAGCTTCCTTATTTTTTAACACTGGTTACTGGTTCAGCCATTACTGGTATTACCTGCTTCCCGATAATATGTTACCCTATCTCATACTCCCATTCCTTATCATACTGGCAGCTTCCTTTTACTGGGCCTGTAAATTGCTCTTCACCGGCCTCGCTGCCCTGGACAGGAGGCTCAGCCCGGGTGATGCCATCTATTATACCAATAATATTACTAAGGGATTTAAATTAAAGATATTCCTCAACCTGTTTTTACCCTTTATACTATTAGGCATAGTATTGAATATAGTGACTACTCTCACGGAGGATATCTGGCCCCTTGGGATTATCATCGCTCTGCTCTTTAATCTTTTGAACCTATTTATCATTATACCCCTGGGAACTTCAATCATAGCCGCTGCCTATGTCCAGTTGTCTGATCAATTTGATAATTACCTGCCCGGAAATATCGTAGAAAGGTTCACTGTAAAAAAGAACTCCAGGAATAATGATAGCAGTGAAAATAATAATCAAGATAAAGACAATTAATATAATTAGCACTGATTAAATAATAAGGGTTAAATAAGAAAAGGCTCCCAATACGAGGCAGCTTTATAAAATTCCTGCCTATCGCAGTGGGAGCTTTTTTATTAAACCAAAACCTAAAAAGAAGGCTATAAATTTCATCAGGAGGATTGATTGTTATGAACACAAAAAACAGTTCTTTTTTTAGAGAAGGGTTCCATATTCTCTGGAAAAACTTCCTCAAAATATTCCTTTATAATCTTTTATTACTGCTTTGCCTGGCTGTACTTGTTATTTTAGTTTTAGCCGGTACACTTATTATTACAAAAACAGGAGCAATGGGAGGCAATTTTACAACGGGTGTAATTACAGTTGCCCTGGCAGGTACTATTCTGGTATTATTTTTCCCGGCCCTCATAACCGGTTACCAGTATTTCTTTGTTAAGCTGGCCCGTGAAGAAGGAGTCTCTTTTAAAACCATCTTTGCCGGTTTCAAACATTTCTGGCCAGTCTGGCTGACCTATTACTTCACGATAACAATAATATCTGCAGGAGTAACCCTTTTTCTATTACCTGTATATATAATTCAAATGAGTATGGTGACACCACTTGATATACCACGAATTATTTTTTATTTTCAATACCTTTCTGAAAAATTCCCAGATGTACATCCTTTTTATTTTCTTTCCACAACCATCTTCTATTCCTTTTTACCCTATGTTCTTTTATCAATAGCAGCATCTTATTACTGGAACTCAAGATTATTTTTTACCGGGCTTGCAGCCCTTGACAGAAAAACCGGGCCAGTTGATGCTATCTATTATACCAATAATATCAGCAGGGGGAATCAGTTGAAAATATTCCTGAACCTATTTCTGCCCTTTACCATGATCTCTCTGTTATACATTCTCCTATTTTTCATAATAGAAAAAAACCCTGCTTTTCTAATAAGCGCTATTGTATTGTTAATACTTAATCTATTTATCCTTATACCCTGGTTCTGTTCAAGTACGGCAGCTGCTTATGTCTACTTATCCGGCCAATTTGATAATAAGCCGGACGAAAGCATTCCAGGCTAATTCTATTGTCAGAAACCAGTAAAACCCTATCTACAGTCCCTTTATAAAAAATAGGAGGATGATTACTATGAATAATAAGTTTTTCTCATTTTTTAGAGAGGGATCCCTTAATTTCTGGCGTAATTTCCCCAGAATCGCCCTCTACAACCTGCTTTTAATACTGATCGGCCTGGCATTTTTAATCGCCGGAACCATATTTGCTGCTATCTTATTATTAGCCCGGGAAAGTAATATTTTTTCCTTAATGCAGAGATTTTCAGCACCTTTAAGGATCCTGCAGGGATTCCTTCTTCCCCTTCTCCTGGCTGGTTATCAATACCTGTTTGTCCAATTACTCCGTAAGGAAAGCAGCTCCTTTAAAACCATCTTTGCCGGTTTCAGGCATTTCTGGAGTGTGGTACTTACCAATTACTTTGCACAGGCAATCATTTACGCAGGGATTTTCCTCTTCCTCTTACCCTTACTTATGATAACTTTAATAAGCCAGGCGGGAGAAATACCTTCTATTTTAAATTTTATTTTTTTCGAGCCTTATTCACCAGATTGGCCGCTAAAGGATGTTTTTCCTGCAGCCCACGTATTCCTTATCCTCATCTTGCTCACCCTTTTATTTGCCGGCATTTACTGGGGATTTAAATTGCTCTTTACAGAACTTGCAGCTGTTGACAGAAAACTCAATCCTGCTGATGCTATCTACTATGCTGTTAACATCAGCAGGGGGAATATATTTAAAATATTCCTTAATCAGCTTCCTATATTGATAATCACCCTATCCATTATTCTCATCCCTTTATTTACGCTTAACAAGCATATTGCTTCACTGACGGCCCTTATCTGGGTATTTCTTTTCCTATTTGTCCTTACTCCCTGGTCCAATTCAATAATAGCCGCTGCCTATGTCAGTTTATCAGATGAATTTGACGAAAATTTATCAGAAGAATACCTGGAAAGATTCACTGTCAAAACAAACTCCAGGAATGAAGATGATAATAAAGATAATGATAATGAGGATAATAATGAGAATGAAAATGAAAATGAAGATAAGAATGAAAAGGAATAAAGGAATGCTCCCTGTAAAGGGAGCATTTTTATTACATATAGCTAGTATTTTCTTTTGTTGATTTATAAGCTTTCGATTTTCTCCCGGATTATCTGGTTGACCATACCCGGGTTGGCCTTACCCCTGGTCTCCTTCATCACCTGGCCGACCAGGAAACCGATGGCCTTATCCTTGCCGCTCTTGATATCTTCAACTACAGAGGGATTGGCCTCGATTACCTTCAGGACAATCTCCTCCAGCTGGCCGGCATCGCTGATCTGTTTCAGGCCTTTCTCTTCAACGATCTGTTCCGGAGCCTTTCCGGTCTTGAACATCTCTTCAAAGACTGTCTTGGCAATCTTGCTGCTGATGACACCCTCATCCATCAGTTTCAGCATACCGGACAGATGGGCAGGGGTCATCTTCACTTCTGCGATCTCCAGATTCTCCTCTTTGAGTAATCTGAGGAAATCCCCCATGATCCAGTTACTGACCGCCTTGGCATCACTATATTCCTTAACACAGGCCTCAAAATAATCGGCCAGTTCCCTGCTATCAGTCAGGACACCGGCATCATATTCCGGCAAAGCATATTCCCTGACAAAACGCTCTCTCTTTTCACGGGGTAATTCTGGTAAGCTGCTCTTAATCCTTTCCACCCAATCCCTGTCCACGTTCAACGGAGGGAGATTGGGATCCGGGAAATAGCGGTAATCGGCAGCCTCTTCCTTAGTCCTCATAGAGATTGTCTTATTGAGGCTCTCATCCCAGGTCCTGGTCTCCTGGATGATCTCGCCGCCCTCTTCCAGTATCTTTCTCTGCCTCTCCACTTCATATTCCAGGGCCCTCTCCACAGCCCGGAAGGAGTTCATGTTCTTTAACTCGGTCTTGGTGCCAAACTCTTTCTGTCCCACCGGCCTGATGGACACATTGGCATCACAACGGAGGGAACCTTCCTCCATATTGCAATCAGAGACACCGATATATTGCAGGATCTGTTTCAACTGGGTCAGATAGGCCCTGGCTTCAGACGGTGTCCTGATATCCGGGGCACTGACAATCTCAATCAATGGTATACCGGTCCTGTTATAATCCACCAGGCTGGCTGTTGCCTGGTCAATACTGCCTTCGTGGACCAGTTTACCGGCATCCTCTTCCATATGGATGCGGGTAATACCGATTTTCTTTGTCCCCTCTTCTGTATCAATCTCTATATAACCATTCTCACAGATGGGGTAATCACTCTGGGAAATCTGATATGCCTTGGGCAGGTCTGGATAGAAATAATTCTTCCGGTCAAATTTGCTATAGCTGTTGATGTTGCAATTCAGGGCCAGGCCGGCCATAATGGCATAATCCACTACCTTTTTATTCAAAACAGGTAAGGTTCCAGGTAAACCAAGGCAAACCGGGCAAGTATGTTTATTTGGTTCTGCACCAAAATCTGTGCTGCAGTTACAGAAAATCTTGGACTCTGTCGCCAGCTGGACATGGACCTCCAGCCCGATTATTGTTTCATATTTCCTGCTCATTATCTCACCTCCAGTTCCGGCCTCTTATTCCCCAGCTGTAAAATCTTTTCCAGAGAATAGGCAGCCTGAATTAACTTACCTTCCCCAAAACGGGGTCCCATGATCTGGATCCCGATTGGCAGGTTAGCACTGCTGAAACCGCAGGGGATGGTGATCGCCGGAATTCCGGCCAGATTCACCGGTACGGTAAAGGCATCCATCTTATAACTCTCCAGGGGGTCAGTAATGGCGCCTGCCTTAAAGGCTGTTTCCGGTGTTGTGGGAGTAACAATCAAATCATAATTCTTAAAGACGTCCTCAATTTCCTTTATCAATAAAGTCCTGACCTTCTGGGCCTTTACATAATAATCCTCATAGGCTTCAGCACTCAAAATATAGGTGCCAAAGAGGATCCGCCTTTTTACCTCCTCACCAAAGGCTTCACTGCGGGTATTCCTGAACATCTCCGCTACATTGCCCGCCGTTTTACTACGGTAACCAAAGCGTACTCCGTCATAGCAGGCCAGGTTTGAACTGGCTTCTCCAGTGGCAAGTATGTAATAAACGGCAACAGAATGTTCGATACTGGGTATGCTGACCTCTTCCACTACGGCTCCCTCTGCCTCCATCTTTTTGACAGCAGCCAGGACACTCTCCTTTACCTCCGGATTATAATCCAGCTCATAATATTCCTTCGGCAGGGCAATCCGCATTCCGGCAAGGTCTTCTTTAAGGAAAGCAGTATAATCAGCCTGTTCCATTTGCACAGAGGTGGAATCTTTAGGATCATGGCCGGTGATCACATTCAGGAGCAGGGCAGCATCCTCCACATCCCTGGTGATGGGGCCAATCTGGTCCAGAGAGTTAGCATAGGCCAGCAGGCCGTATCTGGACACAGTACCATAGGTGGGTTTCAGGCCCACCAGGCCGCAGAAGGCAGCCGGCTGCCGGATGGAACCGCCTGTATCTGTACCCAGAGCGGCAGCAGCCTCTCCAGCAGCTACAGCAGCAGCTGAACCGCCGCTGGAACCTCCGGGAACATGCTCCAGATTCCAGGGGTTACGGGTCTCATGGAAAGCAGAAAATCCGGTAGTACCCCCCATGGCAAACTCATCAAGGTTGGTCTTACCCAGTATAACAGCCCCCTCCTCATTCAATTTTTCCACAACAGTGGCATTATAAGGAGGGATATAATTTTCCAGCATCTTTGAGGAACAGGTTGTCCTGATACCTTCTGTAGAAATATTATCCTTTAAAGCCAGCGGTATTCCCGCCAGGCTTCCCTGCAGGTCACTGCTGATCCTCTCCCTGGCTTCATCGGCTGTGATGGTCACATAGGCCTTGACCTTTTCCTCCACAGCCTCAATCCGCCGGAGAAAACTGTCCAGTACATCTGCAGCAGTGACTTCTTTATTCTCTAACTTCTCTCTTAATTCATGTATAGTCAGGTCACATAATTCCAAGACAATTTACCTCCTTCACTTTTTCACTATTCACCCATGATCCTCGGTACCCTGAACTGGCCATCCTTTTCCTCCGGTGCATTGGTCAGAACCTTCTCCCTATCCAGGGATGGCCTGACCTCGTCCTCCCGGAAGATATTCTCCAGGGAAACAGGATATAGGGTAGGTTTTAAGTCCTCAGTATCTACTTCCTTTATTTTATCCACATATTGCAGTATCCCATCTAACTGGCCGGCAAATTTCTCCGCTTCACTGTCGCTTAGCTTTATGCTGGCCAAATCGGCAATCCTTTCTATATCCTTCTTCTCTAACATCCTTTCACCCCTTTTCTACTCTTATAATTTACTCATGTAAAATCTCTTCAACCATTTAAGTATTACCTTTCAGAAGGTATGTCCACGCCCCGGTTAAAAGTTATTTAAATAACTCCAGGAACTCCTCTTCAGTCAGTATGGTAACTCCCAGTTCCCTGGCCTTATCCAGCTTGGAACCTCCACCCTCACCGGCGACCAGATAATCTGTATTCTTACTCACTGCTGAACTCACCTTCCCGCCGGCAGCCAGGACCTTCTCACTGGCCTCTGTCCTGGTGAAATTCTGCAGGGTACCAGTAAAGACAAATCTCTTACCGGCAATCCCCTCAAGGAGGGCAGCCGCTTCCCCTTCACCCTCAGCAGACATCTTCACCCCATGTCCCCTCAATTTCTCGATAACCCTCAGGTTCCGCTCCTCCCGGAAGAAGTTCACTATACTGCCCGCTATGGCAGGGCCAATCTCATCAATGGCCTCCAGATCTTCCCGGCTGACCCTGGCCAACTCATCGATGGATTTATAGGCCCCGGCCAGCACCCGGGCCACTCCTGCCCCTACATGCCTGATACCCAGGGCAAAAATCAGGTTATGTAAAGGCCTGTCCTTACTGGCCTCAATGGCCCGCAAGACATTAGCGGCAGACTTCTTGCCCATCCTCTCCAGGGGCAGCAGGTCTTCCTCCTTCAGGGCATACAAATCAGCATAATCCTTCAAGAGGCCCTTTTCCAGCAATTGATCCACCAGGGCCGGGCCAACCCCCTCTATGTTCATAGCATCCCGGGAGATAAAATGGAGTATGCCTTCCCGCAACTGGGCCGGGCAGCCAGCCACATTGCTGCAGCGGATGACGGCCTCCCCCTCCTCCCGTATGGCCTCGGCTCCACAGACAGGACAGCGTTCCGGCATCTGGAAGACCTGCTCACTGCCATCCCTCTTCTCCTTAATCACCTTGACGATTTCCGGAATCACATCACCGGCTTTCTGGACCAGGACATGGTCACCGATGCGGACATCCTTCCTCCGGATCTCATCTTCATTATGTAAAGTAGCCCGGCTTATCGTTGAGCCGGCAATATGGACCGGTTCCAGTATGGCTGTCGGTGTCAGGGCACCGGTCCGCCCCACCGTGATGACAATATCCTTCACGATACTGGTCTTCTGTTGGGCGGGAAATTTATAGGCAATGGCCCAGCGGGGGCTTTTGGCGGTAGTACCCATTTGCTCCCGTAAGGCCAGGTCGTTGACCTTGATCACCAGCCCGTCTATCTCAAAGAGCAGATCATCCCGTTTTATTGTCCACTCATTACATACTTCTATGAGCTCATCTACATTACGGCAGCTTCGATACCAGTTGACCTTAAAGCCGAGGCTCTGCAGCAATTCCAGGGCCTCTCTATCTGTCCTGATTTCCCTTCCTTCCAGATTGACCAGGTCATAGACCTGCATGGACAGGGAGCGGGAAGCTGCCACTCTGGGATCCAACTGGCGGACTGAACCGGCAGCAGCATTCCGGGGGTTGGCAAAGGGTTCCTCACCCTGTTCCAGCCTTTCCTCATTAATCCGCTGAAAATCCCTCTTGCTGATATACACCTCCCCCCTGACCTCCATCGTCAAGGGTTCCGGCAATCTCAGGGGCACAGACCGGATGGTCCTGATATTCTCTGTGACCACTTCCCCTACTATCCCGTTACCCCGGGTAGCGGCAAGGGTCAAAACCCCCTCCTCATATCTCAAAACAGCAGTCAGGCCGTCTATCTTATGCTCAACCAGGAAATCCAGGTCCCTCCTGCCTGCTAACCTGTACACCCTTTCCACAAAATCCCGTAATTCACCCTCATTAAAGGCATTACTCAGGCTCAACATGGGGACACTATGTTCTATCTTCTCAAAAGCATCCAGGGGTTCTCCCCCTACCCTCTGGGTGGGCGAATCTGGTGTCCTGAGTTCAGGGTATTCCTCCTCCAGTTTCTCCAGTTCCCGCATCAACTGGTCAAACTCTGCATCTGAAATCTCCGGTGAATCCAGTACATAATAACGGTATTCATGATAACGGATTTCTTCCCGTAATTTTTCAATCCTCTCTCTGATTGTCGCTTTATCCGGCAATCTCTTAACCTCCTCCCCGGAATGCCTGTACTTTCATTTATCAATAATATCTATCCCTATAATTTATCCTTATAATACCCATTTTCCTGCTTATATCAACAATAATTATATGTTTTATCAAAGCTAAAGTCAAACAGAAAAGGGCATAAAACCGTAGCTTCTACGGCTTTTTGCCCTTCACTGTAAATCTATAAGGTTATGAAAGGGGCCTTAACAGTTTTTAGAGACATCCTATGCCTTTATGGCCATATTAACCCTTTATAGCACCAGCAGTCATACCACTGATAATCTTCTCCTGGAAGAAGATATAGACAATCAGCAGCGGCAACAGGGATAAGAATAAAGCCGTAAGGGTCTTGGGAATATCTACACCATAGGCAGATTGGAATTCAAAGAGACCCAGGGTCAGTATCCTTTTTTCCGGGCTGGAAGTAAGCACTAAGGCATAGGCAAACTCATTCCACAGGAGGGTAAAGTTATAGATAGCCACTGTAGAAACAGCAGGTTTTGTCAGGGGAAATACCACCTGGGAAAAAAGCTGATAATAGCTGGCACCATCGATGATGGCAGCCTCCTCCAGCTCTACCGGGATCTCCCGGATAAAGCCGGTCAGGATAAAGATTGATACCGGTAAACTAAAAGCCACATAAGGGCCGATTAAACCGGTCAGGGTATCATATACACCAAGGGAAAGGGTCATCCTATAGACTGGAATCAATGTAGAATGGATAGGAATCATCATACCGGCCACAAAGAACATAAAAACAGCATTACTGAAACGGAAATTAATCCTGGCAATGGCATAGCCAGCCAGTGATGAGACAAAGATTATAAGAAAAACCGAAACAGCACAGACAATGATACTATTGATAAAATATTTATAAAAACCGGAATCAATAACAACCGCACGGTAATTATTGAATTTTAAAGAAGCAGGCATGGACCAGACAGGAGTCGTAAAAAACTCTATATTCCCTTTAAAGCTATTCTGTAATAGAAATATAATGGGATAACCGGTGATGATCAACCAGATAATCAGCATAAGATATATGATTATTTTCTGGAACAGATTCAGGTCCCTCATTGCTTACCACCTCGAGTTCTTCCGCAGATTGGTAATGTATAGGAAAAATACCGACACCGTAAAGGCGATCATAAAGAGGCTGAAAGATATGGTGCTGCCATAACCCATGCGCATTTCAGTAAAGGCTTTTACATACATGTAGGTTGCCATAACCTCCGAGGCATGGTTGGGCCCCCCGCCGGTCAGGGCAAAAATCAGGGCAAAATACTTCAGTGAACCGACTATCACCAGCACGGCTGCATTGACTATAGTCGGCCATAATAATGGTATAGTAATCCGCCAGAATGTCTGAAAGGAAGTTGCCCCGTCAATTTTGGCAGCTTCATATAATTCTTCCGGAATACTGGTTATACCGGCCATGAAAATAATCATGTATAAAGGTATATACTGCCAACAGGTAGCAACAACCACCGAATAAAACGCCAATCCTGGATCACCCAGCCAGTCCAGGGCAAATCTGTCCAGGCCGATTAACCTGAAAAAATTATTTATAAGGCCGAAATAGGGATCATACATATAGCGCCAGAGAAAAGCAACTGCTACTGAGGATATCAGCATGGGAATGAAGAAGATGACCTTGAAAAGCCTGCTACCTTTTATTTTTGAAGACAATAAAGCTGCCAGAATAAGTCCAATAGGAATCTGGGTTATAAGAGAAAAGAAAACCAGTTTAAAATTATTCTTTACCGATAACCAGAAAACCCGGTCATTTATTAATCTTTTCCAGTTCTCCCAGCCAATAAATCTGCCCTGGTTTAAGCCCCGCCAATCAAAAAAAGAATAATATGCTGAAATAGGGATTGGGGCAACCAGATAAAGGATACAGAAAAATGCAGCCGGTAATAAAAAAAGGAAGATGACAAATCTTCTTGAATGTATAAAAGCTTTCACGGTTTTCACCTCTGTTCGTCAGGAAGATTTATGGATAGTAAGGGGAAGCCCCCTTACTATCCAGGCTGTATTAGCTATCCAATCCACTGCCAGTAACTTATTTACCCAATACCTCTACAGCTGTTGCCTCCATCTGGTTGGCAGCTTCTTCAGGTGTGATCTGCAGGCCAAAGAGAGCCTGGGTTGTATTCAGGTGTACCTCGGCCAGTTCCAGAGGCAGAGCCTGGTCATACCAGAGCTGCACATGCGGAGCCTGGTTGAGTAACTCATTGGTCTTCCTTATCCTGGCATCTTTAATATCATCTTCGGCACCGGTAAATGGAGGTATATTACCAGCAGCTACTAACTTTTTAGCCATCTGGGCATCTGTCAGGTACTGGAGGAACTTAACTGCCAGTTCCGGATGGGCACATTTGGCGGAAACAGAATAGTAGTTATCACCAGGAGTACCGATCAGGTTCTTAGGATCTCCCTTGCCGCCTTCGATAGCCGGGAAGGGGAAGAAATCGATCTTCGCACTGATTTCCGGGTTTTCAGATGGGAAAGTACCATTGGCCCAGGTTCCCATCAGGTACATAGCTGCTCTGTCAGCATAGAGTAAAGCCCTGGACTGGCCTGTATCCTCATCCATACCGTTTACACCCTGTGGGAAGGCTCCCTTTCTGACCAGTTCCTGAATTATTTCTCCGGCTCTGATGAAAGGCTCATCATTAAAGGCACCGGTTCTGTTTAAAGCGTTCCTGAAAGCCTCAGGCCCGCCGATACGGTCAACCAGATATACATAATACATGGAGCCGGTCCATCTGGTCTTATTGGCCAATGTAAATGGAATAATATTATTTGCCTTCAATACATCAACTACATTCAGCAGTTCACTGTAGGTTTTCGGAACCTCTAATCCGTATTTTTCAAATATATCGGTACGATAGTAAATCACAGCAGTATTCATACTTGTTACCGGTAAGCCATAATACTTGCCATCAAACATACCGATAGCAAGACTCGCCGGTACAAAGCGGTCCAGCCATTCATCAGTCATATAAGGAGTAAGGTCCAGAACCTTGCCTTCCCTTACATAAAGTTCCAGACTGGAACTACCCCAGCTCATGAAAATGTCAGGCTCATTGTTGGCTGACATGGCTGTCCTGATCCTGGTTTTATAATGGTCATTGGAGATAGGCTCATGCTTGATTTTGACACCGGGATGATCAGCTTCGAACCTGGCAATGGCATCCAGTACAGCAGGAGTACTATTATCACTCTCTGTACGGATGTCCCACAGGACCAGAACCACGTCCTGGGCAAACACAAGAGTACCTAGAAGCATGAACAACAGCAACACAGATAAAGCTTTTTTCATGATATATCCCCCTTTATTTTGTTTGAGTAACATTATTGGCTATAGTTATACTTTTTTCGATAAAACCACCTCTTTTATCCATAATTTTTTCAAAAAAATTGCTAAATTAATAAATTGTCTGATTTTTTGCAGCATAAACGAAGCAACCTTTTATCGAATAATGATGAAGGTTGCAAAACCGTTACCATTTATTCTACAATAATATATTCTCGTTTAATGGAAATATTCCTGCCTTTTTTTGAATTATTTGTTTATTAAAATATTTTTAGCCCAAAAGTCCCGGTATGCCCCTATACACGTTTGATAGGGGCATACTCGGCCATCAGTCTTCTCACCTTTTTATCATTAAACTCTATCTTCAATACCAGGCCATGGTCATCTTCCACACTGAGAACAACACCTATTCCCCACTTGGGATGATAGATTTTATCTCCCACCTGGTAGGCACTGTCTTTTACAGTATTAATGCTCTCCTTATCTATATCCCTAATGAAATCCCCTTCTGGCTCCCGCCCTCCAAATCCGGCATCGGCAGTAAAGCTGCTGCTTTCCTCCCTTTCATTAACCCCGCTGATAAGTTCAGCAGGGATCTCGGAAAGGAAACGGGAAGGGGCATTATTCTGGTACTGGCCGAAGCGCATCCTTTCCCGGGCAGAACAGAGATATAATTCCTCCATAGCCCTGGTAATCCCTACATAACAGAGCCTCCGCTCCTCTTCCAGTTCCTCTTCATCGAACATGGAATTGGCATGGGGGAAGATCCCTTCCTCCATTCCCACCATGAATACAACGGGGAACTCCAGGCCCTTGGCCGAATGGATGGTCATCAGGGTGACATGGTTCCCTTCCTCATCCATTGTATCAATATCACTGACCAGGGAAACCTCTTCCAGGAAGGCAGCCAGGGAATTCTCCCCTGTTTCACTCTGGAAGCTGCTCATCACGGAAAAAAGCTCCTGGATATTCTCCAGCCTGGTCTGGGCTTCGATTGTCCCTTCTGCCAATAATTCAGCCTCATAACCGGTCTCCTGGATAACCCTCTGCATCAGGAGGGCAACGGATAGCTCCTGGCTGTCCGCCCGGAAATCCTCCATCATGTTTATGAAGCCCTTTACCTTATTCCGGTAAGCAGCACCCAGGGCTGTATTCTCCTCTACCCTCAGGCAGGCCTCATAAAGACTCAGGCCCTTTTCGGCAGCAAAAGCCGTCAATTTACTCACAGTTCCTGCACCTATACCTCTGGCCGGTTTATTGATTATCCTTAAAAGGCTGATATCATCGGCCGGATTATAGATAACCCGTAAATAGGCGATAAGATCCTTGATTTCCATCCGGTCATAGAAACGGAGCCCGCCGATAATCTGATAGGGAATTCCATATCTGATAAGAAAATCTTCAATGACCCTGGACTGGGAATTGGTCCTGTATAAAACCGCCATATCCTTATAGGAATAACCCTTATCCTGTAGTTCCTTGATGGTCCTGCTGACATAATTGGCTTCATCCTTTTCATCAAAGGCCTGGTAATATTTCAGGTTATTCCCTTCCCCTTTTTCTGTCCAGAGCCGCTTTTCCCTGCGAGATAAATTATTGGCTATGACACTATCAGCAGCCCGTAATATCTTACCCATGGAGCGGTAATTCTGCTCCAGTTTGATTATTTCAGCATCAGGATAATCCTCTTCAAAATTCAGGATATTCCTGATATCTGCCCCCCTGAAACCATAGATACCCTGGTCCGGGTCACCCACAACACAAATATTCCTGTATTTTCTGGCTAACAGTTGCACCAGCTGGTACTGGGCCGTGTTTACGTCCTGGTATTCATCAATGGAGATATATTTAAATCTATCCTGGTAATGCTCCAGCACCATTGGGTATTTTTTAAACAATTCCACTGTTTTCATAATCAAATCATCGAAATCCAGGGCATTGCTATCCTGCAATCTCTGCTGGTAAAGGGAATAGGCCTTCCCCGTAATCTCCTGGAAATAATCCCCCATCCGTTCCTGGTATTCCTCAGGGCCAATTAATTCATTCTTCGCCCTGCTGATCTCAGCCAGTACAGCCCGGGGGTTATATTTTTCACTATCTATATTCAGCTCTTTCATCACATTTTTCAGGAGGGTCAGCTGGTCAGCTGTATCATAGATGACAAAATTATTCTCATAGTCCAGTTTCCTGCTCTCTTTCCTTAAAACACGGACACAGAAGGAATGGAAGGTACTGACCTGGAGGCCATCCTGAATCCTGCCCAGTAAAGCAGTAATCCTCTCCTTCATCTCATTGGCTGCTTTATTGGTAAAGGTTACGGCCATAATATTTGCCGGAGAAACACCATAATGCTCAATCAAATAGGCTACCCTTCTGGTCAGGACCCTGGTCTTCCCACTTCCAGCCCCGGCCAGAATCAATAAGGGGCCGTTGAAATGTTCCACCGCTTTCCTCTGTTCCGGATTCAATCCTGCTAATATTCTATCCTCTGACACATGATCACTCCTAGCTTTTCCAGCACAATTTGCGCAATAATTTTTCTTAATGCATAATCTACATCAATTATTTTATTCTATACTTAAAATGCTTTTCCTGCAATTAATTTACCCATCAATTTTTTGCATAATCAAAAGGAGCCAGGGAATAATATTAATAAAAAATATATAAGGGTTTGCCCTGGCAGGAAATATTTTGACCTTCCCTGACCTATAAACTGGAGAAAATAGGAGCTATTTTCTCTTAAAAGGCAATTTCAGGTAATAATCAGGAATAATCCAGTATTGTTGACTTTGACTTTCTTTGACCTTCTATTTATAATTTACTTAAAAGTAAAAATAAATGGAGGTGGTTTGATAATGTTTAACCTGGTTCCTTTTCATCGTAGAAA
>JANWJZ010000045.1 GCA_025451675.1 Halanaerobiales bacterium
TCAGGGCTGCCTTTTTCCTTTTCCCGGAAAACAGGGATAAAAGAACAGGTATTAAAAGAAGATAAGGCCAGTTGGCAAAACGCCTCATTAATATCCCTCACCTGCCTGTAGGCTCTTTTCGATATCCAGTACGATTTGGTCAAGTCTCTCCCTTCCCTTTTCCCTGATCTCCCGTTCAGGGAGCTTTCCAGTGTATTTATAATAATCTGCCTGCAATAACCAGTCCCCGATTTCCCCTGTTATTTCTCCGGGAAGGTCTGTTTCCTGGATTTCCTCCATGATTTCCCGGGAAGTCTTTCCCCTCAGGCAGCGGGAAAAGCTTTCCTCCAGGTATTCCTTAAAAAAGATGCTCAACTGCACAAAAAAATCAGCTGAATCAACGTCAAGCTCAGCCATCCTTTTCCTGAAAAACTCATAGGGGCTTAAGGCCCTCGCTCTCTTCCTTTTAATAAATGAACTGATGAAATAGATGAGTATCAATAGTAAAAGGATGCTCAGGGCCAGGAAGATATATTTCCAGAGGGGTTGATAGAGGGATTCCAGGGGATGAGGGGCAACAGTAAAGATATTATCCCTCTCCAGTTCATCCAGGGTGGAACTCACCACAATGAGGAGTTCCTTATCCCCCAGGACAAGCCGGTACTCCCCTGGTTCAAAGGTTCTCAGGGTCAGAAAATAGGCATCACCCTGCTGCCGGCTCTCCACTATCTCAAACCCGGCAAAATTATCCAGGAGCTCTTCCAGGCTGTAGCCACCGGCAGAAATCTTCAGGGTAATCAGGTCACCGATAAAGATATTCCTTTCTTCTGCCCTACTGGCAGCTACACAGAAAGAGGAAATCATAAAAAGCAATATATAAAACAGGAGTAAATATCTAATTGGAAATCTGGAACTCATCTTCTTCATCTTTTAACCCTTCTCCTGAAAAAATATTTCAAGGCCTTGACATAATCCTCATCTGTATAAATATTGATCAGATTCCTGGTGGGAAAATCCTTAAGGGGGTTCAGCACCCTCTCCTTCCTCAGATTATCGACAACTATGACCTCTCCTGTCTCCAGGTCCCTGAAATTAAAGATGGCCCCGGCGGGCAGCCTCTCCTCGGCAGGGTCAATTATCCTGAGCAGGAGCAGGTCATGTCTCCTCCCGGTCATCTTCAATTCTTTTTCGAAACCGGTACAGAGAAAGTCAGAGATGAGGAAGACAATGGCCGGTTTTTTCTGTATCTTATTGAAAAAGTTCAGTACAACCCCCAGGTCTGTCCCCTTACTTTGGGGTTTAAAGGTCAGCAGTTCCCTGATGATAGCCAGGAGATGATTTTTCCCGCCCTTCAGGGGTATTATCCTCTCTATCTGGTCCGTAAAGAAGAGGGCCCCCACCTGGTCGTTATTTCTGATGGCTGAGAAGGCCAGTGTGGCACTCAGCTCCATAATGATTTCCTTCTTTAAACCAAAGTTATTGGAAGATGAAAAATCAACCAAAAGGAAGACATTCATCTCCTTTTCTTCCTGGAACTGTTTGACATAGGCGTTGTTCTGGCGGGCTGTGACATTCCAGTCAATCCTGGCAACATCATCACCGGGGTAATATTCCCTGATATCATCAAACTCGATACCCTTACCCCGGAAACTGGAGCGGTACTCGCCGGAGAAAATCTCGGCAGAGAGTTTGTTTGATTTGATCTCAATTTCCCTTATCTTCTTAAAAAGTTCTTTATCTGTCACCGGAAACACATCCTTACGGCAGGTTGACCTCTTCCAGTATCCGGGCAATGATTTCTTCCACAGTGATGTCTTCTGCTTCAGCCTCAAAGCTTAAGATAATGCGGTGGCGCAGGACATCATAGACGATAGACTTGACATCATCGGGAATGACATAGTCCCGCCCCTGCAGGTAGGCCTTACCCCTGGCGGCTTTAACCAAATTCAGGGAAGCCCGGGGGGAAGCTCCACACTCGATATAGGGCGAGCCTTCCCTGGTCCGGAAGACAATATCCAGGATATAATTCTTCAGGTTATCATCTACATAGATGCCGGCCACCTCTTCCCGGATTCTGAAAAGATCCTCCCTGGAGAGGACTTTTTCCGGCTCTCCTCCCTCCGGTTCTTGCCAGGAGCCGAAACGGTTCATTATCTCCATCTCCTCTTCCCGGGAGGGATAATCTACCTTTAATTTAAACATGAAACGATCCTGCTGGGCTTCGGGCAGGGGATATGTACCCTGCTGTTCCAGCGGGTTCTGGGTGGCAATGACCAGAAAGGGCTGGTCCAGCCGGTAAGTAACATCACCAATGGTTACCTGCTTTTCCTGCATGGCCTCCAGCAGGGCGGACTGGACCTTGGCCGGAGCCCGGTTAATTTCATCAGCCAGAATCAGGTTACTGAAGATAGGCCCCTTTTTGGTCACAAATTCACCGGTCTGCTGGTTATAGATTTCCGTACCGACAATATCAGCAGGCAGCAGGTCCGGTGTAAACTGAATCCTTTTAAAATCCAGGTCCACTACACTGGCAACAGTACTGGCTGTAAGGGATTTGGCCAGGCCTGGTAATCCTTCCAGAAGAATGTGCCCATCGGTGAACAGGGCAATCAATATCCTGTCAATCATATATTCCTGGCCAATGATGACCTTCCTGATTTCCTCCTTAATCCGGTCAATAACCATCTGTCCTTCCTTTACCATCAGATTTCCTTCCATCTTTTTCACTCCTTCTCTCTACTTTTAATTAACTGGATATATGTATAACAGAAAACTGCGAGTCAAAAGTATAAAAAGGAGCTGGCCGCTCCTTAGAAAATTATAACAAAAATATTAGAATTTATCATTAAAATAAGATTAAAATTGGGAATATTGCTGCAGCAAATCAATTATCCTCTCCTTCGGTACAGGCCTGCTTATGTAATAACCCTGGACAGAATCACAACCCATCTCTTTCAGTAATTCCAATGCTTCTTCTGTCTCCACTCCTTCTGCCAGGACACTTTTGCCCAGGGCATGGCCCATCTTAATGACCGCTTTAACGATCTCCCTGTCACTGCCGTTCTCCGTAATATTCCCGATAAAACCCCTGTCAATCTTGATGGTATCTGCCGGCAGGTATTTTAAATAAGCCAGAGATGAATAACCGGTACCAAAGTCATCGATTGATATCCTGAATCCCCTTTCCAACAATTTATCCAGAACCTTATTTTCCGTCATGATATCAGTTTCTGTAATCTCCAACTCTATATGTGGCCCACCGATGGCATATTCAGCAATGATCCGGTCCACTTCCTCCAGAAACCTGTAATGCTGCAAATTGTGGGAAGAAATATTAATGGATACATTAAGGGTAATCCCTTTTTCCTTCCACTCACTGTAATCACTGAGGGCCCTTTCCATGACCCAGTATGTCAGGAGGTTAATCAGATCGGTATTCTCCATTTCGGGAATAAATTCACCCGGGCTCATCATCCCTTTCCGGGGATGGTTCCAGCGGATTAAGGCCTCTACCCCAAAAATTTTCTCTTCCAGAAGGTTGTACTTTGGTTGATAATACAGGACAAACTCCTCTTTCTCCAGTGCCTCTTTTACCTCCCCAAGCAAGAGAAAATTCTCCTTACTCTTTTCCGTCAGGGTTTCCTGATAACAGAGGTGGCCCAAACCCCTTGTCCTGGCTTTATCCATGGCGATAAAGGATTTCTGCATGACCTCTTCTGCCGTACTGCCATGTTTCGGATAAAAGGCACAACCCAGCCTGCATTTCAAATAAATGGGTATACCACTGATATTAATTGGATAATTTAAAAATTCAGAAAAATGCTCCGTCCACTTTTCCACCCTTCCTTCATCAAAACCTTCCAGCAGTATCTGATAGGTATTGTTATCAAAGTAATAAAGGGAGACATTTTCTGGAAGGTGGTTATTGATATATCTGGCTACCCTGAACCAGAAATAATCTGTCAGGTCATAACCGATCACGTCCAGTATATCCAGGTAATTTTCTACCACCAGGGTAATTATACCAAAGTTTTTTTTCCCGTTATTACCATTGATTAATCCTTCCAGCCTTCTCTGCAAACATATCTTATTGGGCAACTCTGCAACAGAGTCAAAATAGGCCAGTCTCTCAATCCTGTTAAACTGGCTGGAGAGAATCTCAAAGATAATTCCTGCTATGGTACCAATAACTACAAAAAACAACATCCTGATAAACCAGTTAGAAAAACTCTGCATTACGCCTATCTCAGCATCCAGCGGCATAATAGGGCCCATGACAATACCGGCCACAATCCCACCCAGAAAACCACCGGGGATCTTAAACAACAGAGCTGCATATATAACCGGTATATATACTGTATGGACATAAGAATATTTACTGCCTCCAGTATAGTATGCGGCAAACCAGGATAATAAGTATAATATAAAGAGTATGAAATAATCATAAATCCTTCTTTCTTTATTGGGTCTACTCCACCTTATAACAAGATTTTCAAACCAGCGTGACATACTTTTCATAAATCATCTCACCTCTGGTTAAAAGATTTTCGCCAGAATAGTGTCATAATCCAACTTATATTTATATAGTTCCATATAAAGTGATAAAATTCCTGTTTTTTTAAAAATTTTTTGCAAAAATAAATAATCCTGGCCATGATAGGCCAGGATTCGCCTTTCCATCTATTATAACATAATTATCCTATAATCCTCTTAAATTTTCCCGTCCCTAATCAGCGTTATCAAGCGGCTGCATAATTCAGTAAACTTTAACTGATCTACTTCCTTATCCGGGTTGTTGATAGTAGCCGATACAGCATAGAAGTCTCCTCCTGCCTCCTTCTGGAGCAAATGGGTATATTGTAAAACTCCCGGTTCTGAACCGCCCTTGTAAGCGGCCAGATACCATTCTTCAGAATCGGCCAGGCCAGGATTAATCCGTAACTCGTCAGCATCCCTCAATTCGTAGATTATGCTGCATAATTCCCTGGTGGAGAAAAACCATTCCAGTTCATTGATCAATAAAGGAGATGTGACTATATCACTGACATTAACTTTCA
>JANWJZ010000046.1 GCA_025451675.1 Halanaerobiales bacterium
AATCTCTTTAATACGGCCTTCAATAAAGGCCTGTTCATTTTTAGCATCATCATACTCAGAGTTTTCACTTATATCGCCAAATTCCCTGGCAGCCTTTATCTTTTTAGCTATCTCTCTTCGTTTTACAGTAACTAAATTATTTAATTCCTCCTGTAATTTTTCATAACCTTCTTGAGTTAATAAAATCTCTTCCATCGATTTCGTCCCCTTTACAAAAATTTTATCCTCCAATTTCAATTATATAGAAGAACCATTATATTATACAAAAAAACAGAAAAAATATACCTTCATAAGGCATCCAATTCCCGAACGAATCCCGAACGAAGAGGGATAGGTATTATTTAAGTCCAAACTAATCTACTTAAAAAATAGTGTCAAGACTGTCTGCTTGACACTATTATGTATATTCCAATTATTAATTATTATAAGTTAGGGTATAATTTTTGTCAAGGTTCTTTCCTCTTTCTTCTAAAAATTAAAGACAGGCCAAAAACTTTTCTTCTGCTTTCCTCCTGATCTCACTGATCTGTTCTTCACTGACAGCTCTTTCCAAATTCCTTAAACCCGCCAGTTTAAAACCATGTTTTTCTGCCATCTGTAGTGTTTCCTGTACTTTTTCAATCTCAATAATCGGCCCCAGGCTATAATCCTCAAACCTTTCCTCCAGTGTCAGTAACATGGTTTCGGCCATACAGGCATAGGCTGTGCCAGGAGGATAACCAAAATTAAAATTGAAGTTTACTTCTCCCGGTACTTCTACTATTCCTCCTTCTATAACCAGGACATCATCCCTTTCCCTACTGACACTTGCTGCTACGTCCCGGGGACGGGCTACGTCACAGATGACTGCTCCGGGCTGTATAGAGGAGGGATCAATAAGGGCTTCAACTGCCCCGGATGCGCTAATAACCAGCTGGGCTTCCTGAATGGCCTGGCCAACATTTAAGGTATAAGATACATCCAATTTAGGATTAACCCGTTGCAATTCCTCTTTCAGCAGCTCCAGCCTTTCTATATTACGGGCTACCAGAATCATGTGCTTAACATCCCTGCTCATCATTAAAGAGACAGCCCTGCCTATAGAGCCTGTCGCCCCGACTACTACCAGTGTTGAGTTATCCAGGCGGTGACCCATCTTCCCTGCCGCCAATTTTACACCCTCAATGGCTGTAGCCACAGTATAGCTATTTCCTGTCGTAACCGGGATATCAACTTCCCTGGCAATGGTGATCCCTTTATCACCTACTACAGAGGTAAAAGCACCCAGGCCAATAATCTTCGCTCCCAGATCTTCTGCCATCCTACAGGCTTTGATTATCTTTTTAAGGACTTTCTCTAAGGGCAAAGTCAAGATTTGCCTTGCTGTCAGTGGCAAAGCTATAAAATAGCCTTCTATTTCCTTACCTGTTTTTGATTTAATTCCTGTAATATGGGCTACATTAAGTGGAGGTATCAGTTTTACAAACTGGTCAACTACCGTTTCCGGCATCTTCTCTGCCCAGGAAAACTTCCGGTAAATATCTTCCCTCTCCAGTGGATGAATAATAAAAGCAAATCTATCCATATTATTGCCTCTTTCCTTTATAGATTTTAATTATTGTAAGTGCCTGTAAAATCAATAATCCTTGGTGAAAAATTAATCCTTCTTAACAGGTCAATATACTCTTCTGGCCGCAACTGCCTGTCCTTTATGCCTGAGATGGCTACCAGGACAGCCTCCATTACATTAGTACCGAAAGAGCGGCCATTCAGTTCAGGGGTTGTCGTTATTAACATCCTGACACCTTTTCGTTCCAGCTCCTTTATATTATCCTCAGTTACTGTATTGGTTATGATTATTTTTCCTTCCAGGTTCTCCGGCATATATCTTTTTATAAATAGAAAGTCACCGGCGATAACATCTGCCTCCTGATAGTATTTTTTGTATTTCTCCTTTAATTTAGCCGGAATCTCCTGTTTACTGCCTGTTGGATAAACCCATTCAATTGGTGCCAGGGTTATAATAGGAGCAACTACACTGGCTATTCTATGTAAATTCTTTAAAGACCTGATACCGATAGGGATACCCAGGCCAAAGATTAAATCTCCGAATATAATATCTGCTTCTAAACTGGTGAAGGTTTCAGCCATCCCGAAACGGTCCACTGCAGCAACCATCAGGACCCTTTTATTCCGGAAATTCATCCCTGCTTTTTCTTCCAGGTATTCAATAACCATTCTTTCCAGGGTATTTTTCAAACCACTGCCATCTACCGCCGGAGTGTGGCGTACATTTTTGATCAGTTTTTTAGCATCCCGGAAAGCATATCTGTTCTTACTGGTATAGATATAGAGATCTATTCCGCCAATGCCAAAAGCATCATATTGGCCATCCAGTTCAGTAAATAATTGATAGGCTTTTTTCTTATCACCATCTGTCCCTCTTCTTTCGATTAGAAAATCCTCACCGAGTATTCTGGTCTCGACAACATGGTCCCTCTTACTGGAACCCAGGCTGATACTCAGCACTCTTTTCATTTTACCCACCCCATTCACTATATAAAAGATTTAATAATTTTTTCTATCCTTTCTATATCTACATATTGATCCTGTTTCAGTGGGGATTTCCCCAGTTCTATACCAATGATATTGCCTTCAATAAGTTTTTCCATCAGATCCAGCCTCATATCGGAACCTATGAAGATGATTAAATCAAATTCCTTTAACTTAACCATTATCTCTATTATTTCATTGAATAATTCCAGGCCGCTTTTCTCCTCCAGAAAAGCCCATCTCTCTTCCTCTGTCATCACCAGGAGATAGTCCAGGGCGTATTTCCGGCCCAGTTCCAGAATCTCTTCCTTATTTTTTATGGGAAAACCCAGCAGGGCTATTTTTTTTCCCCTTCTGACTTCTCCAATACCTTCCAGTTTGGAAACAAAGCTCCTTTCAACACCGAGGGCTCTGGCTACCTGGGATTGGGAATAACCCTCCTCCCTTAAAGAAACAATCTGTTGGATTACCCTTTCAATCCGGTCAATATTGATTATCTTGTTACCGATACGGGAAAATTTCATCAATAATCCCCCTCAATATTGTGCACAAAAATGTTCACATTTATTTTAGCATTTTATTATTTCTATTTCAAGAAATTATAGAGAATTTTATGTAATTATTAGTATCAAACTCTCAGACAAAGTTATAATATATATGTAGACATAAATTGGAGGTCATAGGAATGGAAGGACCAGTATGCCAGGAAATACTACCCGCCATTAAAGGAGTAACCTGTGATTCCCGTGAAGTAAAACCTGGTTATGCCTTTGTCGCCATAAATGGTTTCCAGACGGATGGCAATAGATATATAAATGAGGCTATCCAGAAAGGGGCCCGCGTTATTTTTACAGAAAAAATAACCTGCAATATTGATATACATGAACATGGCATACCCATAATCCAGGTAGATGATGCCAGGGAATACCTGGCTTATCTTGCGGCCCAACATTATAATTATCCCTCGAGAAAACTGGAGCTGATTGGAATAACCGGAACCAACGGTAAGACAACCAGCACCCACCTGATCTATCATCTGCTTAATTATAGCAATAAAAAGAAACAAAAAAAGATAGCCGGTTTAATCGGTACGGTTAATGTAGATACCGGGAAAAGGATAATACCCGGCGACCTGACCACTCCAGATCCGGTTACCTTGCAAAAATTCTTAAGGGAAATGGTTGATGAAGGCCTTGAATATGCCTGTATGGAGGTATCCTCCCACGGGATTAAGTTGAAAAGGATTGCCGAAACAGAATTTGCCGTTAAGGTCGGTACAAATCTCAGTGCAGACCACTTTGATCTGCACCCTGATTTTGCCGATTATATGCAGGTCAAGAGGGGATTTCTGGAGGAAAAGGGAGATGCCCTGGTTTTACTCAACCAGGACAATAAATATATAAATTCCTTTGGTAAAATAGCAAAAAAACAGATCAATTTCAGCATCCGGAAGGCTAATGATGTTTGTGCAGAAAATATTAAAAACTGGCGGAGGGGCCATAGCTTTACATATCAGTTAAACCGGCCTCTAAACAATGAAAAAAAAGAAATAATAATAAAACCCTGCTTAATCCCGGTAAAAACAAATCTGCCCGGTGAACATAACATATACAATAGTCTTATTGCCATCACCATCGCTCTTTATTATGGTGTACCAGTTGAAACAATCCAGGAATTTTTCCTGAATTTTCAGGGGGTCTGGCGCAGGCTGGAATTTATTTATGATAGGGATTTTACTATTATCGATGATTGTGCTCATAATCCAGGGAGTTACGAAGCTGTATTCAATTCTGTTTTAAAGATGAATTACAATAAACTGATTATCGTCAACTCTCTAAGGGGTAACAGGGGTACTTTAATCAATAAAAAAAATGCAGAAACCATCTGCAAGTACCTGAAACTCCTGAAAAATTACTATTTGCTTAATTCCAACTGTGCTGATGTTGTTAAAGAAATTGATATAGTCAGCAAAGAAGAAGAAAGGGTTTTCAGAGAAACCCTGAGTGTACATAAGATAGAAGCTGAACATTACCAGTTGCTCAGGCCCGCCCTGGAAAAAGCCCTGGAACTGGTAGAGAAAGGGGATATTATCCTCCTGTTGGGGCCCCATGCCATGGATAGGGCAGGTAAAATGATCCTGGATATGTTAGAGAAAGCCGTTACTTTAAACTGAACAGATAATTTTTGAGGGTTTCCTTTACCTCTTCCTCTGTTGTAAGGCTATTGATGTGTTCCTTAATCTCTGCTGAATGAGGCATCCCTTTGAGATACCAGGCTATGTGTTTTCTCATCCGGGGTATGGCCCTCTTTTCGCCAAAATAGGCAACAGCCTCTCTGAGGTGATATAAGGCCATCTCGATTCTCTCCTGATAATCCGGCTCCGGCAACAGTTCCCCTGTTTCCAATAGATGGATGGCCCTTTTGAACAACCAGGGATTACCCAGACAGCCCCTCCCGATCATCACAGCATCACAGCCGGTTTCAGCAAACATCCTCCTGACATCTTCCGGTACAAAGATATCACCATTGCCGATAACCGGTATAGAGACCGCTTCTTTTACCTTTTTGATAATCTCCCAATCCGCATTACCGCTATAAAACTGTTCCCTGGTCCTGCCGTGGACTGTCACTGCTGCTGCCCCCATCTCCTGTCCCTGCAGGGCTATATCTACAGCATTTATATTGTCCTGATCCCAGCCAGCCCGGATTTTAAAGGTAACGGGTATTTTCACTGCCTCCACAACTGCCTTGATTATCTCCCCGGCTAACCCGGGATTTTTCAACAGGGCTGAACCGGAACCACATTTTATTATTTTATTGGCTGGACAACCCATATTTATATCAATAATATCTGGCTTAACTTCCCTTTCCACTATCCTTGCTGCTTCAGCCATAATTTCCGGCTCATCACCGAATAATTGAATAGCCATATAACCATCTTCAGAAGAAAATTCCATCAAATCAAAGGTTTTTTCACTTCCATAGACCAGGCCCCTGCTGCTGACCATTTCACTATAGACTAACTCACAGCCCATCTTCCGTACAATATTACGATAGGGCAAATCAGTCACACCGGCCATGGGTGCCAGAACAATGGGAACCTTTAGTACCAGATCGCCAATCTGCATCTCTACCACCTTCTTTTCTCCGTTAATTTTCTGTCACAAGGCCATTTAACCTGGCTAAATAATATAACCCTTCCAGGCTTAAATTGGGCTCCTTCCTGTCAATCATCTCAATCTCTGCCGCAATTAGATCCATCAGGGCTCCTGTGGCAATTACATAGGCATCTTCCTTTAACTCATCTTTGAGCCTTTTAATAAGGCCTTCTACCTGGCCGATAAATCCATAAATTATCCCTGCCTGCATACTGGCCACAGTGTTTTTGCCAATAACCGAAGGAGGTTTTACTAATTCTACCCGGGGTAGTTGTGCCGTACTGCGGAATAGTGCTTCTGTGGATATCTGTATGCCTGGTGCAATCACCCCGCCTAAGTAATCCCCGTTAGCGGAGATTAAATCAAAAATGGTGGCTGTACTGAAGTCAACTATAATTAATGGCCTTCCGGGAAATTTTTCATGCCCGGCTACTGCATTGACAATCCTGTCAGAACCAACCTCCCGGGGATTATCCATCCTGATATTTATACCGGTCTTTACTCCCGGGCCTACCAGCAGAGGTTCGATACCATAATATTTTTGAAAGACATTTTTCAGTGTAGTGCCTAAAGGCGGGACCACGCTGGAAATGACAATTCCACATACTTTACTGATTTCTATTTCACCGGATATGAATAAATTATTGAAAAAGAAACGGTATTCGTCCATGGTCCTGTTTTTATCAGTTGAAAAGGACCAATTTTTTATTAGTTTCCCTTCCTGGAAGATACCTATACCAGTATAGATATTACCCACATCTATAGTCAGTATCATCCTTAAACCTCCTTCTTTTTATCCTGCCGGGCTGGATCTCAAACTTACATCACCGGCCCAGAAATGGAATATCTCTCCACCGCTTTCCAATATGAGTTCTCCCTGCTCTGCTATATCCAGGACCCTGCCCTGGTATATCCTTTCATTATCATGAATACTGACCTCTTTTCCAATAATATTCATCCTTCCCTTCCACTCTTTAACCAGTTGCGGGCCATCATTATTCAATAAACGGAAATAATATCTTTCAAAGGATATTAATATTTTTTTAAACAACTCCAGGCGGTCAATCTCCTTATTGTATTCTCTCCTCAAGGAAGTGGCTATACCGCTCAATTCTGCTGGAAACTCTTCCTGATTTACATTGATGCCGATGCCGACAACAGCATAATTTATCTTACTGCCCAGAGATAGCTCCGTAAGGATACCCGCCAGTTTTTTCCCATCCATTAAGATATCATTGGGCCATTTAATCTGCAGAGTATTGTTATGCTGCTCAGGAGCTGCAGGTTCCTTTTCCAGGACCAGCAGGCTTTCATATACAGCCAGGGAAGCAATGACGGTCAATAATGGTGAATCCAGAGGCGGTATATCAGGCCGGAGGATGATTGATAACCATAAACCTGTACCTGCAGGAGAATACCAGTTTCTCCCCAATCTGCCCCTGCCGGCCGTCTGTTCATCTGCCACCACTACCGTACCGGATTGATAGCCTTTACTGGCCAGTTCTTTTGCCTTAAAATTTGTAGAATCTATACTATCAAGGAATACAATCCTGGAACCTATCTCTTCATTTTTTACTTCTTCCCAAATGTCATTATTTATTATCGCTTCCCTCAATTTATCCATTCCCTCTATTTCTCCCCTTTATTTTAATCTAACTTTAATCTTTTTCTAATATTGCTTTAATTGATTTTACATTTTTATTTTAATATAATCTTCATAGTAAAGCAAAGTGTAATTACTTAAAAAAGAAAGGAAAGATGTTGACTATGAAAAGAAATTTAAAATATTCCAGAGTTGCGTCATATGTGTTTATAGCTCTGGCTGCTTTAATGATAGGCATGTCACTGGGAGCAAAATATGAGATAACCCCATATACCAGTGCAGAAGAGCTTGGGCAGGAAAACTTTACGGCTACAGTTGATACCATAATACCGGGCAAGAATATCTTTGCCGATATTGCAGCAAAAGTAGATGCAGGGGTAGTCCTGGTAACCTCCCAGATTGAGGTCCAGAGTTCTACAGATCTCGGTTTTCCCTTTGATGATCCCTTCTTCAGGTTTTTCTTCGGCGATCATTTCTCCATCCCCAATCAGCAGCCCAGGACCCAGGAAGGTTATGGTTCCGGCTTTATCGTCACTGAAGATGGTTATGTAGTAACCAATGAACATGTAATCCATAATGCTACCAAAATAGAAGTAACTGTGACCGGCCAGGAAGAAGCATTCCCGGCTGAGGTTGTCTGGTCTGATTATGACTCCGATCTGGCGATCCTGAAGATTAAGGCAGACCGGAAATTCCACCCCATCAAGATGGGAGATTCCGATAAAATCAGGCCTGGAGACTGGGCAATTGCTATCGGTAATCCCTTTGGCTTTGAACACACTGTAACAACCGGTGTTATCAGTGCCCTGGGACGGCCGATAACTATTCCTGCTACAAGCAGCGGCAGCCGGGCCAGGACCTACTCCAATCTGATTCAGACCGATGCAGCCATCAACCCGGGTAATAGTGGCGGTCCCTTATTGAACATCGATGGAGAGGTTATCGGTATCAATACTGCTGTCAGCTTACAGGGACAGGGCATAGGATTTGCCATTCCCATCAATGAGGTTAAAGGCATAGTCAAGACCCTGAAAGAAGAAGGGGAAATCGTCCAGCCCTGGCTGGGTATCTATTACTACGAGATGACTAGCAGGCTGAAAGAAGAATACAAGGCTTACTTCAACCTGAGCGAGTTAAATGGGGTAATGATCAGCAGGGTGATTAAGGACAGCCCGGCAGATAAAGCCGGTTTACGGGCAAATGATATTATTACCAGGATCGACGGCGAACAGATTAATAATATTGATGATGTCAAGAAAATTATCGAATCCAAAAAGATCGGCGATAAAATCAGGATTGATATAATCAGAAATGGCTATAGCCAGATGATTTTTGCCGAGATTGGCAAGCGGCCAAACCAGCTGTAAATATAGAATGCTGAAATCAAAAAAGGAGTGTCTCAAAAGAGACACTCCTTTTTTATTTAGTTAGCTTTACTGGCCTGTACTTTGAGTGGATCAAAGTGCAGGAAGGTTTTTAACAGGATTGCATAGATGGGGATATTAAAGGCCTGACTGAACAGGCGCGGTATTAATATAACTTTCATGGATAGGCCAAACAAAGTGGAAATAAAATAGGGTACCAGGATGATGGAAGTCAGTATCTGGCCGATCGCTATTGAGATCAGGAGATAAATAAAGTCTGTCCTTTTTCTGAAGACATAGTGGAAAAAGAGAGCCGGAATATAGCCTGTCAGAAAAGATGTCAGGGTAAAATGGGGCATATAGGCACCAATGGGATTGATAAAATACCCCAAAAAGTCACTCAGGCCGCCAACAATCCCCCCGGCCAGCGGCCCGAAGAGGATTCCGGCAAAGATAATCGGCAAGGCCCCAAAGCCAATCCTGATCCCCTCTACCCCGCCAATTGGAATCCTGATACTGAGCAGACGGGTCAAAACAATGCTCAGGGCTATCAAAAAAGATAAGATAACCAGCCTGCGGGTAGAAATTTTCAAGCTTAGCACCTCCTTCTCTTTGAAATGTGGCAGTTTTCTGCACACCAAAGAGAAGGTTTCTGTCTATATAACTCTCTGGTGGCAGCGGACGCGGAAGCCATACCGCAGCCTTTTGCAAGGCATTTCGTCTTAAGGCAACGTCCCATCCTTAAGCACTATAACGCATGGCCCCTACTCAGCCACTTTTTTATTGCTATTTTAGCATATATCTCTTCCCAGGACAAGAAGTATTTTAA
>JANWJZ010000047.1 GCA_025451675.1 Halanaerobiales bacterium
GATGGTACATCATAAATCTCCAGTTTGCTTAAAATGTCTGGACTGAGACCACTAATGATGTTACCTTCAACGCCATAATAGAAGATATCACTGGTTCCTGCTGCTACGTCATTAATACCAATGTTCTGATCCATTCTGACGTCAAAATAAACCTTGTCTGGTACTGGCCCCTTTTGGGCGAATACTAGTGCTGACATCAGCAGTACCAAACACGCCACCAAACAAAACTTTAAACCTCTCCTCATAATACAAACTCCTCCTCTACTTTTTATATACTGATATTATATAACCTTTTATTCATTTTTTCAACTCTAATTAGTAACTTTATTCCCATTTCCATAATCTGAAAGTTATTATACTGCTGAGCACCAACACAAATGACAGTATTATTATGTTCATATGCATACCATAATCTCCCTTTAAACCCAGCATGACCTGCCTTAAAGCATCGCCAAAATAGCTTAAAGGTATTACTTTAGTGATCGGTTTTAAATAAGCAGGCAATGTTTCAATGGGGAAAAATATACCTGATAAAAACATCATTATTAGTATAATTATTTGTAACAACAGGTTCCCGGCAACAAAACTTTTTACAAAGCAAATTAATAAATAACCGATACTTGTAAAGGTCAAAGCTCCCAATAAAACCATTAAAATGAGATAAATAGGATTACCAACAGTAGTCACTCCAAATAATAATCTGGCACTTACTAATATTATTATAGTCTGTACAAACGCGATTATTACTCTTAATACAAGTTCACTGAGAAACAACATCCTTCTCGATAATGGAGTTACACTTAAACTTTTGATGATTTTCTTTTCTCTCAGGCTTAAAAAATCCAGTGAGCCCAATAGGCCCAGCTGGGTTATGGTTAAAGCCAACACTCCCGGCAGTAAATAATTAAATCTATTTACTTTTTCTTCATCTTTTATACTTTTTTCAATTAAAGAAATCTTTCTCTCCTTACCGGATATTGTATCTTCAAATTCCAGGAAAAAGTTTTTTATTATGCCTGATATGATTACACTGTTTTCTTTAGTAGAATCATAGAAAACCTCTATTTCATACTTTTCTTTATCCTTAAATTCTTCCAAATCTATATCTGGCAATGCTAATAAAATATCGATTTCTCCATTTTCCAGTACTTCCATATTGACACTTCTATCATAAGTAATAAGATTAAAGCTTTCACTTAAAGTATTGACGACAGACTGGTATATCTCATTATCAGCTTCCACAATTCCTATGTTAAAAGCAGTTTCGCTTGTTTTTTCATTAAAGAGAAAACCAAAAATTACAACTAATATTATAGGAAATATTAAAGTAAGGAACACTGTCCCTCCATCCCTGATATACTGCTTCACATTGGCTAAAAATAAACTCTTAAAACTCTTCATCTTTTATCTCACTCCCAGTAAGTTTTAAGAATAAATCTTCAAGGCCTGGTTTACGCAACTGTAATTTCTCTATGGTATTTCCCGTTTTACAGGAAAAATCAATTAATTCTTTTATAGTAGTTGATGCATCATCGGTATGTAATTTAACCAAATTTTTATTTTTATAATGTTCCAATTGTAAGACACCATTCAAATTTTCATAGCCCTGCAAAAGCCCCTGATCCAGATTTGAATTAACAAATTCTATGGTTTGTTCGGCAAAATACTGATTAATTAAATCTTCCGGACTGCCCTCCGCTATCAATTTGCCGGAATCTATTATAACTAAACTATCACATAAGATTTCGGCTTCATCCATAAAATGTGTGGTTAAAAAGATAGTTTTGCCCTTTTCTTTTAATCTGGCTATTGTATCCCATACTTTCCTCCTGGCCTGTGGATCTAATCCAGTTGTCGGTTCATCCAGAAATATAATATCTCCATTACTTATAATAGCCAGCGCAACAGCCACCCTATGAAATTGGCCGCCTGATAAAGAATCCATACTGCTATTTTCCTTATCCTTTAAGCCAAGCATTTCTATAACCTCTTCAGGCTCAATGGGATTTTCGTAGAAACTGGCAAATAGGTCCAGGGTTTCTTTTACAGTTAGATGGGAAAATAATACCGGCGATTGAAGCTGGACACCTATCCTTTCTTTTAATTCCTCTAAATCCTGAGCAGGATCCAGGCCTAAAACTTCAATATGACCACCAGTTCTATCCGTTAAGCCGATTAACGTCTCAATAGTGGTGGTTTTTCCTGCTCCATTACGTCCCAACATGCCAAAAATAGTTCCCTGTTCTACTTCAAAAGAAATACCATCAACAGCCTTTACATCCCCGTAATATTTTTTTAGCCCATCTACTTTAATGCATGCTGACAAAATTTTACTTCACCACCTTTTTATATTTCTTAGTAATATTTTCTTATTTATCCATTTCTTATAATTATATTATACATTTTCTCTATAGTCCAGCAGTTTGATTTGCAATAAAAAACCAGCTACTCAACGTAGCTGGTCTTCATGCCTGAAGTTTTTCCTTATGGCGATTTTATAACGACTTTATTACCCTCCAGTTCCAGTACCGCTTTGTCCTTTATACCCAGTTCTTTCAGGTAATCTTCCGGTATCTGCAGCCTTCCGGCTGAATCCACTACAACATATTTGCTGTGGGTGTCTTCAACATTATCTGTTAGAAACTCTGCATTGTCATAATCAAGCTCTATATTCCTTACAGTTTCTGTACTTATCTTCCCATCCCGGATTTCTACTGCCCTGTCTACTGCACCGGCCAGGCTCCTATCATGGGTTACCACAATTACTGTTGTGCCATATTCCCGGGATACCCGTTTAAATACCTGAAAAATCTCTGCTCCTGTTTTTGAATCCAGTGCACCGGTGGGCTCATCAGCCAGCAGGATGGCCGGGCGGTTGGCCAGGGCTACTGCTATGGCAACCCTCTGTTGTTGCCCTCCTGACATTTGCATCGGTTTATGGTGCATCCAGTCGGTCAGCCCGACTGCTTCCAGCAACTCCCTGGCCCACTTCCTATCCAGTCCCCTTCCCTTTAATATCATCGGCAATTGGACATTTTCCAGGGCAGTAAGATAAGGCACCAGGTTCCTGCTGGGATTTTGCCAGACAAAACCTATGGTATCCCTTTTGTAGAGTATCTTATCCCGGTAACTCATTTTATTGATATTCCAGCCATTAACAAAAACCCTGCCTCCCGTAGGCGTATCAAGCCCTCCCAGGATATTCAACAAGGTTGATTTACCACTGCCACTGCTACCTATAATCCCGACCATTTCACCCTTTTTAACCTTTAGCTCCAGTCCCTGTAAGGCAAACACCTCCAGGTCCGCAACCTTATAAATCTTGACCAGATTCTCACATTCTATAATAAAATCATCTTTAATTGAAGTCAGTTCCTGTCGGCTAAAAATACTATTAAATAAACTGGCCAGTAATCCACTGACCCCTTCCCCTGTTTTTCTGTCAGGCAACAGCTATACCTCCTCTCCCAGTTTGATAGCTTCATGGAGCTTTAACCTGATTAAGATAAAGGCCAGGATCAGTAAACCAATTACCAGGGAAATACCCAGTATAATCAATATATTACTTATATCACTACGCTGAACGATTATTCTAAAGCCAGGTACAACCCCATCCAGATTCTGGCTTACCTGCAAAAATGGTAAAAACACCTGGCTTACTATTACACCAAAGAGAGTACCAAGGCTGAATCCAGCGCCAACAGTTAGAAACTGTTCCAGAGAGAGGATGGTTATTAACTGGGATATGGATAAGCCAATTGCTCGCATTACACCAAACTCCAACACTCTTTTCCTTAAAGAGAGGAAATTGTACAGGAAAAAACCCATTACAGTAATCAAAACTGCTACGACGAAGCTGATGGACAGGATACCAAAAATCCCCATCCGCTCCGGGTCCCTTCTACCCTCAACCAGCCTGGTCCTGACATCCTTGACGCTGGTGACCCAGATCCCTTCTTCCCTTAATTCATCCACGATTAACTGTAAGGAGGCGTCCTCTTCCAGAGACAGCCAGACATTATATGGTTCTATAATATATTGGGACTGTACATAATCCAGATTCCCTACCAATAAGGGGAAAGAAGAGGGATATATAGTAGGCCAGTAATCGATGACACCGGCCACAAAGAAATCGATAGTATTAAAGCCAATCCTGAAGGAAACCCACTCACCCAGGTTTAACTGGTTTTTTTCAAAAAATTCCCGGTTGACCAGTACAGCATCTTCGTAATCGATTAATAGATTCAGGTAATAGTAAAAGTGTTCTTCAGCCAGGTCATCTCTGAACCAGCTGACATGGGCAAAATCTACAGGATCAATGGCCATCAGGGTCCCGTTAGCCACGTTTCTCCCCCCGATACTGATACTGCCTCTCCTGGTAAATACCCGGGCTGCATCCTTAACACCAGTCAGTTCTTTATGAATATGAAAGGGTGGTTCAAAAACCGTTGCACTATCCCCACTGACCAATTGTCCATCAGAACTATAGACAGGTGTATCAAAATGCCATCTCTCTGTCAATACCACTTCAGCACCATGTTCATACATCAGGCTATCTATGAAGTTCTGCTCAAGAGTGCGGGCTATGGAAGAACTATAAATCCCCAGGGAAACAGTCATAATGATGAAAAAGATTAAAGGAGAATATTGGCCTGAATTCCTGAAAAACTGTCTCAGGGTAACCGTAAGGGATATTTCCGGTAATTTTTCCACAAAGAAAGAGATAATCCGGATCAACCAGGGTATAATCCGCAAAGATAACAAACCCGCAGTTGCTAAAAATAAAACCGGAATCAAAAACAACAGGGGATCCAGCATATGCTGGCTTCCGGCTGTAGCACCCCTTTGCAAATTAACAATCTGTTTGCTTAATTGCCTGTAACCATAGATACTGAAGATAAGGAGAAAAAAATCCAGATAATACCTTTGCCAGAATGGCTTCCGGTTTTCCCGGGCAATTTTTTGTTTATAGGAGACAATACTCTCACCTGCTGCCGGTATAACCAGGAACAGGCAGCTGCCCAGGGCTGCTGCTATAGTAATAAATATGTAAAAGTATGCATCAGGCGGAATTATCACCGGCAATGCTTCCCTGGAAACAAAATCAAGGAAACCGGCAGAAGCGCCCATAAGCCGGGCAATCAATAAGCCCAGTTGGGGCCCGGCAAATAGGGCAAATACGCTCAAAAATCCCCATTCCAACAAATAACTTATCACTATCTGAAAAACACTGCTACCCCTGCTTCTCAGCAAAGCAATCTCATTACTTCTCCGTTTAATGGTCAGGCTTGCTGTCAGGATTATATAATAAAAGATCATGCCCAGAACCGGTAAGCTTAATATTAGAAGAAGTCTTTTTAATGTTTCACCCTGTTCTATCAATGGTTCCAGGCTGAGCAGTGAAGCCTGGTTAATCCTGATGGTCCCGGAGATATTTCTGATTTCTGTTTCCATTCTTTTAAATCTTGAAATCATATCCGCTAAACGGTGATAACGGACAGGTTCATGATCCATCAGCCAATACCAGGAATACCTGTAAGGCCTGGTATCATCCCTCCGGATTACCTTTTCAAAGACTTCCTCGGCCATGAAAAAACTGTTGGTAAAGGGTGGTCTTTCAACCCAGACGGGTTTGTTATAGGCCTCCTTCTGCACCCTGAAGACTCCGACTACTTTTAAATCCAGATATCTATTTTCTTCATATTTTTCGGTTTCCAGGGGAAACCTGTAGATATTACCTACTTTAAGATTCAAATCATAACTGGCGTTTTCATCAATTACAACCTCAATAGGCTCTCCTTCAGCAGGAATATCATTACTGAACCATCTTCCGGCCACCAGTTCAACCTGTTTATCCAGGCCAGTTATAAAACATAGATCTGCATATCTACTGACAGTTTCCTCCAGAGGGGCAGCTGCTATAATAGTTTTCCTGTCCGTACGCCCGGTTTTGGAAAAGTGTAATACCTCTGTACCAAAAACCTCCGGGATTGCTTTCTGAAGGATTTTATCCAGGTAGAGATATTGTTCAAAAGCCTCATCCTGATCCCTCCACTGGGTTTCGGATAATAAAGGATGGTAATCATACCATTGTTCATCACTGATTTGTATTGCACCAGGAGGGAAATTAATACTACTCCTTCCCTGCCATTTTTCCGTCATAACTCTCTGTAATACTCCATCAGTATAGATAGGGATACAGGAGGAAATTGCTACTGCGAGTATCAGGCCAAAAAGCAAAACTAATTCCAGCCGCCAATTTTTTAAGGTTTGTTTAAATACCATCCAGAATACTGTAAAAATAGCCACATCTTCACCTCCTGAATTTACCTGGTAATGATCTCCTGGCCTTCCTCCAGCCCTTCCAGTATTTCCACCTTTGTATCTGTCTGGATTCCCAGTTTTACATCTATTTCCCTGCGGTAATCTCCATCCTTTACCAGCACAAAGGTTCTATTGCCATACTCCCTGATTGCAGCAGGAGGAAGCAGTAGTGCATCTTCTTTCTCCTGAATGATTATTGCAGTGGGAAGCAGTGCATTATATCTCAAGCCCTGTCCTGGTGGTATATTGCCTTCGGCCAGAATTTGATCAAAATCAATTTCCAGGCGTACTCGCAAATCAGGCTGCCCGGGGGCCAATTCTGCAGAAACTGAAGGGACTCTCGTTACTTCAGCCGGCAGCCAGATTCCCTGTCCTATTTGCACTTTGGCCTTTAACCCGGGAACTATTTTACTTAGATTCCGTTGAGTAACATTCATCTGTAATTCGAGTTCAGTAGGATCAGCAATTACCATAACTTCCGCAAACTCATCTACCATTGCTGTTTCCCGGATAGATAAAGAGGTGATCCTGCCATTAAAAGGAGCATAGATTGTTGAGCCATGTAGGATATCCTCCAGTCTTTCAATTTGTAGTTTTGCTTTTTCATAATCTATCTCTTTTAATCTGAGATCATAATCACTGACTAATGTACCATGGAGAAATTTCATTCTCTCAAGTTCCAGTTCCATTTTTTCTAAATCCAACCTGGCCATTGCCAGCTGATTTTCCAGATCTCCTACTTCCAGCCGGGCCAGAACCTGGCCTTCTTCAACCCAATCCCCATAATCAACCAGTACATCCTTAACCCGTCCGCTTTTTGTAAAATACAGAGATTTTTCATTTTTAGCTGCTACCCTGGCAAGGCCGGTAATTTCCTCAGATATATATCCCCTCTCTACTTTTACTACATTCACCCTTGGTGCAGGCGGTTCTTTGAGGACTGGGGCCTCACTGACCTTTTCTTCCGGAAACAGAGCACAACCGGCCAGAAAAAAAACCGCTATTAAAAATAATAAAAAGATACTGAATATTTTTTTTGCATTATTCATGTACGATCACTTCCTCATTAATTATTTGTCCGTCAATTATCTCATAAATAAGATCACCATATTCCATTACTGCCGGATCATGCGTAACCATGCAGATAGTTACGCCCTTACCGGCTAATTTCCTGAATAACTCCATTACCTTCATGGAGGTAGCAAAATCAAGTTCTCCAGTAGGTTCATCTGCCAGTATCATTTCAGGCTTATTCACAAGGGCTCTGGCAATACCTACTCTCTGTTGTTCACCACCGCTCAATTCAAAAATCCGGTGGTCTGCCCTTTTTTCCAGGCCTACTAACCTTAAACATTCATAGGCCCTTTCCCGCCTCTTTTTCCAGGAATAATGGTTAATACGCAGGGGTAATTCCACATTTTCAAAGGCAGTAAAGCTCTGGATTAGCCCGTAGGTCTGGAAAACAAAGCCTATCTTTTTTCTTCTAATCCTGGTTAATTCTCTTTCTGAGTAGTTGCCTATCTCTCTTCCCTGAAAATATACCTTTCCACTGGTAGGCTGATCCAGGCCACCCATTATATTTAAAATAGTGGTTTTCCCCGAGCCTGATGGTCCTTTAATAATTACCAGTTTCCCGGCAGGAATTTTAAGGTTTACATTTTTTAATGCCTCAACATGGCGATTCCCGCTCCGATAAATCCGGCTTACATCTTCTAATTTAATAAGATAGTTGGGAAGAACTTCTGCCATTTTTTGACCCCTCTCCTTAACTATACTAATACATCAATCATTAAAAATATATAATAAGAGTTTAAGATATATCCCCTGTATAGATTTACAGGGGATATCTTCTCTCTTTAATACAGAAATATTATAGAATTGGGTACGGTAAGATAGCATGATATAAAGTTAATCATTATATCTATTCTTGCTTTTTATTCTGATAATTAATTACCTTACTTTCTACCGTTCTTATACTCTTCATAGAGATCCTGGCAATCCAGAAAACAGGCAGGCTAATGCCCAGAAATGGTAATAAACTGGGTAAGAAATAGAAAAAGATAGCAATAACAAATATGCCTATGATTATCTGAAAAGTCTCCACTGGTGTTAAAAAAACAAAAGAGAAGGCGTTCTTTATAATATATCTGATCTTTATATCATATTTTAATACAATAGGAAAAATATAGAAAAAGTCCAGAAGATAAAATATAATCAAAATATACAGGAAATATACAATCACTCTGTCATACCAGGCAGCACGGCTTTTAAAATAATCCAGATCTATATATAAAATTATACCTATTATCAGCATTATCAACCCGATGAGGTTTGACCTGATAAAATATTTTTTATAAAGAGACCAGAATTCCCTGAAAATCCTTACATTTTCCTGCTCCTCCAGCAATTTATTTATTACTCCAAACAAAGCAACAGTAGCAGGCATTATGCCCAGAATTCCCAGGCCCAGAAAACTAAAAAGTATCCACAATAAATTGAGAAAAACTAACCTGGTTATCCATTCTGCTAGTCTATATAGGCTTCCTTCACTGCTGAAAATATTTAAATCCATTAGATTTCCTCCTATATAAAAATAATACTTATAGATTGTCCTTAATAATGATTTATTCTGGAGAACTTTACTTAATACTATAATTAATTTTCTATAGAATCGGAAGAATTCCTTCTATAAATATACAAATATCTTCAAATAATTTGTACTCCTCTTTAAACTTGTTTTTGCTAATAATTATAAATTATGCTACAATTTAATTATTAATAACAGTAATTTTCACTGACAGAAAGGAGAATTCCATGAATTTTCGAGATATTATCGGGAACGTAATCAAAACTTTTATCAAACCTGGAGAACTTTTTAAAAAAACAAAGGAAAATAAACAAAACTGGATTTTACCTCTTGCCTTTATTATATTTATTTATTTATTTGGTTCTTATCTCCTTCTTCCTTCCCTTATATTACCAGAACATTTAAGTAAACTGAACGCTGTTACTTATCTTGGCCAGCAAGAAAAAGAAGCTGCTTTAGCTTATTTTAATAGTTCCTTTCATAAGTTTTCCACACTTCTTTCTACTGCTTTTCCCAGGATAATTTATTACCCTGTCCTAAGCTTTTTTTTGACCCTCCTGCCCCTGTTATTTGGCGGAAAACCTGTTAAATATTTTCGCATTTTCTCTGCCATAGTCTATACAGGAATAATCAATAGTATTGGTTTTATGATTGATACTTTTTTAAAATTGAAATATCAGACCCTGGATATTGGCCTGAACCTGGCCCTGTTTTTTAAAAGCTCAAATATCTTTATAAATTCATTATTGGGGAAAATAAATATATTTGACTTCTGGCAAATTATCCTGCTAATAATACTGATATCCGTATATTATGATTATAATAAAAGGAAGTCATCATTTATAATCCTTAATTCCTGGATATTAATAAAAGTTATTTCAGCATATTTTACCTATTTAAAAGTGATAATATAAAGCGAATAAATCGAAAGGACTGTTTCTATGGATAGTATTGGCAATAAACTAAAGGAAGTCTTGTCCTCTGTCTTACCCATTACTATACTGGTATTCTTGCTGAACTTTACTGTTTTGCCCCTGGAGAAGACCCTGTTAATCCGTTTCCTCATGGGTTCAGTATTAATAATTATCGGCTTGACCATTTTTTTGATTGGTGTAGATATCGGCATTACCCCTGTGGGTAAACTGATGGGTTCAACCCTGGCCAGAACCAATAAGTTATGGCTCGTTATTATCGGCGGATTTGCCCTGGGTTTTATTGTTTCCATAGCTGAACCTGATCTCCACATTCTGGCCGGACAGGTTAGCCTGGTTACCTCTGGCATTATCTCCAAATTCAGCATTGTGGTAGTAGTTTCTATTGGAATCGGGTTATTGCTTTTTACTGGCTTTATCAGAATACTTTATAATATATCTATCTCTATCATGTTGACTGTAATTTATATATTTATTTTTCTATTATCACTATTTGTATCGCCAGAGTATCTGGCTATCGCCTTCGATGCTTCCGGCGCCACTACAGGAGCTCTGACAGTACCCTTTGTACTGGCATTGGGAACAGGTATCTCTGCATTGAAAAAAGATTCAAAAGACTCTGAAGAAGATAGTTTTGGCCTTATAGGTATTATTTCAGCAGGTGCCATTATCGGTGTCTTAATCATGGGGGCATTTAGAGGAATTGAGGAAATTTCAGGGGAACTGGGTTCTAAACATTCAGGTGCCTCTTCCCTTTTATTACCCTTTATAAGGGAGGTAGGCCCCGTATCCAGGGATATACTCCTGGCTTTATCACCCTTTTTACTTATCTTTATCAGCTTCCAAAAGATTTCTTTCCATCTGGACAGAAAAGCCTTTAGAGGAATATTAAAAGGCCTTTTCTATACATTTATCGGATTGGTGGTATTTATGGTAGGTGTTAATGCCGGTTTTATGGAGGTCGGCAACCTAATAGGATACAGGCTTTCTCTATTTGAAAACAAATCAGTTTTACTCATCTTCGGTTTTACACTTGGCTTTCTGACAATACTGGCTGAACCGGCTGTCCATGTCCTGACACATCAGATTGAAGAAGTTACCAGTGGCCATGTCAAAAGAAAATTAGTCTTTCTTGCCCTTTCTATCGGGGTTGGATTGGCAGTGGCCTTATCCCTGTTAAGAGTCCTGGTCCCGCCAATCAAATTATGGCATTATCTCTTACCGGGATACATTATCGCTATTTTAATGGCCCATTTTACACCGAAATTATTTGTGGGAATCGCTTTTGATTCAGGCGGGGTTGCTTCTGGCCCAATGACTGCTACCTTCATCCTGGCTTTCGCCCAGGGAGCGGCAAAAGCCGTAGAGGGTGCTAATGTATTAATAGATGGATTTGGAATAATTGCCATGGTCGCCTTCACCCCATTAATTGCCTTACAGGGCCTTGGCCTTGTCTATAAATTAAAATTGGCAAAACAGAAACTGCAAGAAAGCTAGGTACACGTTTCTCTTTGCCAATACTTGAATAATTAATTATTTCTATTGTATAATATAGGTATTATGTATCTGAGGAGAACAAAACGCAAAAATAAGGATGGTTCAATAGTAACATATTTACAACTCTGTCATAATTATTGGGATCCTGAAGCAGGTTATTCCAAAACAAAAATCATTTACTCATTTGGAAGAGAGGAGGATGTGGACAGGGAAGTACTGGAAAGGCTCATGAATAGCATTAAACGTTATCTCTATCCTGAAGAGGAAAAAGACTAGAAATTTATAATATTATAAGATAAGGAAGTGATGAAGATTTGAACATAATAAAAGAGAAATTCAAAGAAGGCCTCGCTGTTGTATTACCAATTGCAATACTTGTCTTAATATTAAATTTTACTATTATTCCTCTTGAGAGGGCATTATTAATCCGTTTTATAATTGGTGTATTGCTAATGATTTTAGGATTACCAATATTTTTGATAGGTGTTGATATAGGGATTACGCAAATCGGTAATCTGACAGGGCATTCCCTGGCCAGAAGTAATAAATTCTGGTTTATATTATTTGCCGGCATAATTATGGGATTTATTATTTCCATAGCTGAACCAGGCTTACACGTCCTTTCCGGCCAGGTTGATTTTGTTTCTGCCGGCCAGATCTCTAGATTGAATATTCTTTTAACAACTGCCCTTGGAATTGGTATTTTACTCGCAATAGGCGCATTGAGGATCGTCTATAATATAGCTCTTGATAAACTTTTATTTGTCTTATATGGATTAATATTTCTCCTGAATATCTTTGCCAGTCCTGAATTCTTGGCTATCTCTTTTGATGCTGCTGCTGCCACTACCGGTGCCATGACTGTCCCCTTCTTCCTGGCTGTAGCTGCAGGTATTGCCTCTATGAAAAAAGATAGCAAAGCAGCTGAAAGAGACAGCTTTGGACTGGTAGGAGTCACTGCAACCGGTGCTGTTCTGGCCGTTCTGATCATGAGTATTATCAGCAGGAGCAGTATAAATGTAGCAGATCTGGAATATACTTTACCCCATTCTGATTCAGTTATCGGACCCTTTCTGCAACAAATTCCCCTTGTTATGAGAGATGTTTTTTACTCTATATTGCCGATATTGGCCATCTTTCTTGTTTTTCAGAAAATATCTTTTAATCTGGACAAAAAAGCCTTTAGAACAATACTTAAGGGGCTCCTTTATACCTTAATCGGGTTAATCCTCCTGCTAATAGGTGTTAATGCCGGTTTCCTGGATGTGGGTAGTGTGGTAGGATATAGGTTAGCCACTAAAGATAATACTCCTTTGCTCTTATCCATTGGTTTTATAATAGGTTTTCTAACAATACTGGCTGAACCTTCCGTCCATGTATTAACTCACCAAATAGAGGACATTACCAGCGGTTATGTCCGGAGACCACTGGTTCTTGCAGCCCTGACTATCGGTGTTGGTTTATCTATTAGCCTATCCATGTTAAGGATTATAAGTCCGAAGATTAAATTCTGGCATTATATTATACCCGGATATATGTTGACTTTGATTTTGAGCCGCTTTACGCCAAAACTTTTTGTGGGAATAGCTTTTGATGCTGGTACTGTTGCCTCTGGCTTAATGGCCACTACTTTCATACTTTCTTTTGCCCAGGGAGCCGCAGGAGCAGTCGAAGGGGCAAATGTACTGGTGGATGCCTTTGGTATAGTGGCAATGGTGACTTTAGTTCCACTGCTTACAGTACAGGTCCTGGGTCTTATATTTAAAATGAAATCAAGAGAAAGGAGCCTGGAGAAATTTGAAGGATATGAAGGACTTTGAGTTGATCGTTACAGTAACAAACTTTGGTCTAGGTAGTAAGGTAATTAAAATTGCCAGGGAATGCGGGGTTTCCGGAGGTACTATCTTTTTGGGAATCGGTACTGTACGTAGCCGCCTTCTGGAGATATTGTCCCTGGATCATGTCAGGAGAGAAATTGCCCTGATGGTTGCCGACTGTTCCCTGGTTCCTGGGGTACTGGAAAGGCTTAATGATAAATTTCATTTTGATAAACCACACCATGGTATCGCCTTCACTATTCCAGTAAAGGACGTTTACGGGACAAGGGATAGCATTGAGGAATGTAAAGAAAAGAAAGAAAACAGGGGAGATGAAAATACCATGTATAAAGCTATCTTTACTGTAGTGGACAGAGGTAAAGGAGAAAATGTCATGGATGCCGCCAAGAGTGCTGGCGCTAGGGGTGGCACCATCATCAATGCCAGAGGTTCTGGAATCCATGAAACGGAGATTTTATTTTCCATGCCGATAGAACCGGAAAAAGAAGTAGTTATGATTCTGGCCAAAAATGAAATAGTAGATAACATTAGCTCTGCTATCAGGGAAGAACTAAAAATTGATGAACCAGGCATGGGAATCATGTTTGTCCTTGATGTTAATAAGACTTATGGGCTTAATGAATAAAACAGTATAAATGAATTAAACAGTATAAAAAAACCGCCTGTCTAATTTACAGGCGGTTTTTTAGTCTTTCCAGAAAATAGGAGTAATCAATATCAGGACTGTATATATCTCCAGCCTACCCAGGATCATTGTAAAAGAGAGCAGGATTTTGGTAAAAGTAGTTAAGCCAGCATAATTCATAGCTGGTCCCACTGAGCCAAATCCGGGACCTATATTACTTAGTGACGCAACAACAGCAGAAGTGCTGCTGATTAGATCCATATCCTGGGTCAGAAGAATCAAAGACAGACCGGCAAAGATGAGGAAATAGAGCAATACAAAGGCTATTACATTTTGCACCACATTTTCAGGAATAGTCTGTCCCCCTATCCGGATGGAAATTACACTATTGGGATGAATCAGTTTATAAAACTCCCTTTTTATGTATTTAAATACAATCATGACCCTGAGAATTTTTATTCCACCACTGGTAGAACCAGCACAGCCACCAAAAAACATGAGGATGAATAAGATCATCTTACTGAAAGCTGGCCAGATACTGTAATCAAGAGTAGCAAATCCAGTAGAAGTAATTATGGTAACAACCTGAAAAGCAGCCTGCCGGAAAGATAGCAGGATATTTCCCCAGGAGTCTGTTATATTTATGGTTATTAGGATTATTGCTATCCCTATTACCGTACAATAAAACTGGAATTCTCTATCCTTAAACAATGATTTGAATTTACCCATCAGAACATCATAATAGAGGGAAAAATTTACCCCTGCCAGGAAAGTAAAAATCATAATAACCCATTCAATGGAAGGCATGTTATAAGCGGCTATACTTTTATTTTTAGTAGAAAAACCGCCAGTACCCACTGTGGCAAAAGTATGGGTCACAGCATCAAAAAGAGGCATTCCCCCTATCTTCAGGAAAATTATCTCTAACCCTGTAAGCAGAATATAAATAATATAAAGAATCCTTGCTGTCTCAGCAATTTTGGGTACCAGTTTGCCTGGTGTTGGTCCGGTACTCTCAGCCTTTAAAATATTTAAACTGCTCATTCCCACAGCGGGAAGTAGTGACAGTGTAAAAACCAGTACTCCCATACCCCCTAACCAGTGGGTTAGACTCCGCCAGAATAAGATACCATGAGGCTGGCTTTCTATATCTTTCAGTACTGAAGCACCCGTTGTGGTAAAGCCAGATACAGTTTCAAAAAAAGCATCAATAAAATTATCAAAGGTACCTGCCAGTAGAAAAGGAATTGCTCCAAATATAGAGATTAATAGCCAGCCAAGACCTACTATCATAAATCCTTCCTTATAGCGGACAGCTTCCTTCCGGGCCCTGCTAAAACTCAAAATAGTTCCTACAAAAGCAGTTATGAGGATTGCTATGAAAAAGGCTTTAAAATCAGACTCCCCATAATAAATAGATACCCCCAGAGGTGCTATCATGAATACCGCTTCAACGATTAACAGATGACCTATTGTTTTTAAAACCAGTCCAGAATCCATTTTTACGTATCCTTTCCTTCCCCAGTAAAAATTCCCTTACCAGTCCTGCTGTTTCTGCTTTAGTGATTACAATAATCCTGTCATATTTTTTTATTACATCCTGTCCATGGGGAATAATAACCTTATTATCCCTTATGATTGTAGTAATAATAGTATCTTCCGGCAAATTAAGCTCTTTCAAAGGAATATCTACTGCCCTTGTTTCAGGGCCGATAAAAAATTCAATGACCTCGGCTTCACCCCCGGGTAATAATGACAGGGAAAGAACCGTCTCCCTCCTGATAAAACCCAGTATTTTACTGGTCGTAATCAGGCTGGGGGTAATTGTTGTATCGACACCAATATTTGAAGCAAGAGAAATATAATTCTCCCTGTTGACCTTGGCAATCCCCTTTTTAGCCCCATTCTGTCTTGCCAGTAATGTTGCCAGTATATTCTCTTCATCAAAACCAGATAAAGCAATGAAGGCATCTGTTGTAGCAATTCCTTCTGATTTTAATAATTCCAGGTCGGTACCATCACCATGGATTATTAAGGTGTCCGGCAGTTCTTCAGATAAGCGTTTACATCTCTCCATATCTTTTTCTATTATCTTGGTACTGATACCAAGTTTACTCATATACTCAGCTAGGTAATAGGATATCCTTCCCCCCCCAAGAATGATGACCCTCTTTATCTCAAGGGGAACTTCACCGATTGAACTAAAATATCCTGCTATTTCCTTTTTTTGTCCGATAACAAAGATATTATCACCGGTTTTTATATAGTGATCCCCTTTGGGAATGATGGTCTCACCATCCCTTATGATGGCTGCAATCAAATACTTACCCTGATTGTTCTGCTCTTTGAGCATTTTATTGTTTAAGGGACTATCATCCTGTACATTCAGTTGTACCATCTGGACAGAACCATCCCCGAATTCATTTATCATACCTGCAGGGGAAAATGTTAATAATCTGACAATCTCTTCTGCTGTCGTTTTTTCAGGATTAATAATAAAATCAATAGGTAGTTTCTCTTTTGGTAGAGACAGGTCATTCTCATATTCCGGATTGCGGATTCTGGCAATGGTCCTTCCAGCCCCCAGGTGTTTTGCCGACAGGCAGAGAAGTATATTTGTCTCATCACTTTCAGTCACCGCTATAACAATGTCATCTTTATTAACACCAATTTTACTAAGGGATTTTCCAATAAGCCCATTGGAATGTATAGTAAGGACATCCAGGGTATCATCAACCTTTTTGAGAACCTCTTCATCATTATCGATAACTATAACATCATACATCTCTTTAGATAAAGCACTGGCTATATTATAACCAACCTTACCGGCCCCAATTATAATAACTCTCACCTTTTATCCCTCTTTTATTAGTTTTATATCATATTTACTAAATGATGTAAAATCATTATAGCCAAAATAGCATTTGATGTCAATTCAGGTATATTACCCTATAAAAATAGCTGTCTGCCAGGCAGACAGCTATTTGTAATCCCTTTATTCTTTTTTGACTCAGCCCATTATTACTTCTACCTGGTTTTCCTCCCGCATGACATCCAGCGGGATCAGGTTTCCTTCCAGGAGCTCTCCATTTACTCTTAATTCCTTTACCCCGGTACTTACCTTATCCGGGTTTTTAACCTCAATATAAAAATCTTTGCCTCTAAATTTACGGTATACTGTATAGGATTCCCATTCCCGGGGTATAACCGGATTAACGATCAGGCCATCGTAATCTGCCCTTACCCCCAGTATATACTGGGAAATGGCTACAAAGCTCCAGGCAGCAGTCCCTGTTAACCAGGAATTCCTGGCCCGTCCAAAATGATAGGGGTGCTCCTTACCTGTGATAAACTGGCAGTAAACATATGGTTCCATGGTATATTTATCGGCCATATCATTATGCCTGGCAGGCAAATATGATAGATAGTATTCAAAGGCCCTGTCCCCATTACCCAGCATTGCCTCTGCAATGACAGCCCAGGTATTGGCATGGCAGAAGATGGCACCGTTTTCTTTAAGCCCGGCCGGGAAGGAGGTTATGGCCCCGATTTCTTCATCAAATTCCCTGAAAGCCGGATAGTTTAGTAAAAGGCCATGCTCTGTAGCCAGATATTTATTAACACTATCCATGGCTTTACAGGCTTTTTCATCCTTAAAGGCACCGGATACAACTGCCCAGCTCTGGGTATTCAGGAAGATCTTCGAGCCTTCACTTTCTGCAGAGCCCAGTTTCCTGCCACTGTCGAGATAACCCCTGATAAACCATTCCCCATCCCAAGCCTTATGAGCTAAATTTTCCCTGATAATCCCGGCATATTCTTCATAGTGTTTTTTATCTCCTTCTCTTCCTTTTCTTTCTGCCATTGCCAGGAATTCCTGTATAGCCCTATAAAAGAGGAAGGTAGACCAGATACTCTCTCCTTCTCCCTTGAGGTTAATACAGTCATTCCAGTCAGCAGCCATGCCATAAAGGAATCCATGCGGCCCCCTGTTTTTCCAGGAAAATTCCAGGGCCTGTTTCAGATGGTTATATACAGTATCTGCTCCTTTATCAGCATAAGGCACCACTTCTTCAAGGAAATCAAGATCCCCGGTTTCCCGCAAATAGGCTCCAACTGATAGTAATAGCCAGAGGTGGTCATCAGAATAAATTCTTTCCCTGGGAATTACATTATGTTCACCCTGTTGCAGGACGAGGGGCTGGAAGTTATGGATGGCATAACCCTCACTTAATTGTGCCTTTAAAAGATGGATTAATTTTGCTTTCACTTCTTCCGGTATTGCATGGACAACTCCCAAAGTATCCTGATTGGTATCCCTATAGCCAATACCATCCCGGCCGCCAGCCTCATTAAAAGAAGCAGAACGGGACCAGTTAAAGGTCATATGGCACTGGTACTGGTTCCAGATATTCACCATTGTATTGACTTCCCAGGAGGGTGTCTCACATCTGTAATTGCTCATCCTCTTCCGCCAGTATTCCTGTACAGCCTGGAACTCCTTTTCAACTTCCTCCCTGGTACTGTATCTTTCCTTATATTGCCTGCCTTCTTTCCTGGCATCACCAATACCGACTATAAATAAAAGCCATTTCTTTGCACCGGGCTTAAGCTGTATCTTATTATGTAAAGCTGCACAGGGGTTCCCGCCGCTGGCAATAGAATTAAAGCATTGGCCCCTTTCTACCGCTGCCGGATTCCCTTCATGATGGTAATTGCCAATGAAAACATCCCGGTCTGTATCAAATCCCGAAACCGGTAAAGTTGAAGACATAAAAGCTTTCGGCTCTTCTCCGCCAGCAAACAGAAGAGTATAATCGATTATTTCATCAAGGTAATCCATTCTGCAGGTATACAGAATATATTGGAAGTTTTTCAAATCCTGTTCAATGTTCCAGAAACAAAATTCGGCATAGGAAAATATAGATAAGTCCCTTACTTCATCAGACTTATTCTCCAGTTCCAATTCCCAGAACTCAATAGGTTCATTTAGGGGAACAAAGACCCTGTAATTACTCTTGATTCCTCTGTATTCAGAAATAAATCTGGTATATCCCATTCCATGTCTACATTCTGTCTTATATTCTTCCAGATCTTTAGCAACAGGCTGCCAGCTGGCTGACCAGTAATCCCCGTCTTTATCATCCCGGATATAGATATAACGGCCAGGCCTGTCCATGGGGATGCTATTAAAACGAAATCTTAAAAGGCGTTGTAATGCTGGAGATCTGTAAAAGGAATAGCCACTGGCATTATTGGAGATTAAGGCTCCATATTCGGGTGTACCCAGGTAGTTGATCCAGGACATTGGAGTGTCAGGTTTTGTAACTACATATTCTCTGTTCTCATTATCAAAATAGCCATATTTCACTATTCATCACCCCTCGTTCATTTAATTTCTTCTCTCTTTCTTATATGGGCTTCTCCAAACTTTTGTAAAATCCTTCTCGAAATATTAATATTTGTCCTGCAATTGAGAAAACATAAAAAAATGTAATGTATACATGTATACAGGTATTTTTATTCATTCTTTTTTGTTTTTTTGCAGGTTTCTTATTATAATATAATAGACATTATTCGTGAAGGTAGGGATAATATGAGGAGATTAGAAGAACTTACCAGGAATGAAATCATCCAAATTAAAAAAACTATCGATGATAAGTATGAAGAATATAAGAAGGAGAAGTTGTCTTTGGATATGTCCAGGGGAAAACCCTGTCAGGAGCAACTGGACCTGTCCAGGGGTTTCTTTGAAAATGCCGAACCCTTAATCTCCAGAGACGGTATTGATTGCAGGAATTATGGCCAATTAACAGGATTACCGGAGGTAAAAGAACTTTTTGCCAGTCTGCTGGAAGTAGAAGTAGAGGAGCTTATTATAGGAGAAAACTCCAGCCTGGCCTTAATCTACGATACTGTTGCCCGGGCCTTTTCTCATGGTGTGGCTGAAGGGGCAACTCCCTGGGGAAAACTGGAAAAGGTAAAATTCCTCTGTCCCAGCCCTGGTTATGACCGGCATTTCAGTATTTGTGAATTTTTTGGAATCGAGATGATTACAATCCCCTTAAATGAAGAGGGGCCGGACATGGACCTGGTAGAAGAACTGGTCAGGAATGATGAGACCATTAAGGGCATCATCTGTGTTCCTAAATTCAGTAATCCCACTGGCATAGTTTATTCAGAAGAGACCGTTAACCGCCTGGCAGCAATGAAAACAGCCGCAGATGATTTCCGTATTTTCTGGGATAATGCCTATATGGTTCATTATCTCTCTGATAAAAGGCCGGTCCTGAAAAATATCTTAAAGGCCTGTAAGGAATATAATAACCCGGACCGGGTCTTTATCTACACTTCCACCTCCAAGATTACTTTTGCCGGTGCCGGTATCGCTGTTTTTGCTTCCAGTAAAAATAATATCGATTACATGACTAAATTATTATCCATACAGACCATTGGTTCCAATAAGATCAACCAGTTACTTCACTATAGATTCCTGAAATCTGTAGATGGAATTATGGAACATATGGAAAAACACGCCCGAATCCTTAAACCAAAATTCGATTTAGTCCTGGATATTTTCGAGAGAGAACTGGAAGGACTGGGGATCGCCAGCTGGACCAGGCCGGAGGGAGGCTATTTCATCAGCCTCGAGGTAATGGAGGGCTGCGCCCGCAGGGTTGTAGAGCTGGCCAGGGAAGCAGGTGTTACCTTGACCCCGGCCGGAGCCACCTTCCCTTATGGCAAAGACCCCCGGGACAGTAATATAAGGATTGCCCCTACATTCCCCCCTCTGGAAGAACTGGAAAAAGCCATGGAGGTTGTCTGTACCTGTATCAAAAAAGCCGCACTGGAAAAGATGGTGGAATAGAGAATATCTGCATAATAAATCAAGCAATAAAATATCAAAACCGGCATTTAAAATGCCGGTTTTTCCATGCGTAATAATATCCGAAGCTTTTTAGTTTCTATCATTTGTTGGTTCCTGTTACATGAAGTATTCCACACCTGCTGCGAATATCTTCTGGTCCTTTTCACCGGGAATATTCCTGGCAACATTATCCCTTATCCGCTCTGAATGGGCCATCTTACCGAAGATCCTTCCGTCTGGACTGGTAATACCTTCAATAGCCACTACTGAGCCATTGGGATTATACCTGATATCATAAGTTGCCCTGCCGTCACAATCAACATACTGGGTTGCCACCTGGCCGTTTTTTATCAGTTCTTTTATCAAATCTTCACTGGCCAGGAAACGGCCCTCCCTGTGGGCGACAGGCAGGACGAACTCAGAACCTGCCTCCACCTTTGCCAGCCAGGGGGATAAGGTGGAAACAACCTTTGTCCTGACCATGGTTGAAACATGCCTTCCAATTACATTGTAGCTCAGGGTAGGGGAATTCTCATTTAGCTCCCTGAACTCTCCATAGGGCAGGAGGCCCAGCCTGATTAAAGCCTGAAAACCATTACCGATACCCAGGATTAAACCATCCCTCTCCTCCAGTAATTCCATGACTGCCTCCTGGATGGCAGGGAACCTGAAAAGGGTAGCAATGAATTTCCCTGCCCCTTCTGGCTCATCACCGGCACTGGCTCCCCCGGGAAGGGCCAGTATCTGGGCATTATTAATCTTGCTGGCCATCAGTTCTACAGATTCCTCCAGCATCTTCCCGTCCAGATTTTTGAAAACAAATTCATCCACTTCTGCCCCTGCTTCCCGGAATTTACGGGCCAGGTCATCCTCTCCCCCTGTTCCCGGTAAGACCGGTATAAAGACAGCCGGTCTGGCTATCTTGAACCGGGATTTTCTCCTTTCAGCCGGTGTATAATGATCTATGCTAATTTTTTCTGTATTAATATCTTCATTAGTCTCTCCAGTTTTTTCAATCCTGCCCGGATAAACATCATTGAGTGGTTTTGCCCAGTTCTCCAGGGCTTCCTCCAATCTGATTTCCACGTCTCCTATTTTGATCAACCCTTCACTGCTGGTATCTCCCAGATGGATAGCATCAGGCAAGGAATCCAACCCTGTTCCGTCCCTCAACTCCAGTATTATGGAAGCATATTCCGGCAGAAAGAGATCTTCCTCCTTTATCTCTCCACCGAAGATATCCTCATTGAAGGTAAAGCCAATATTATTTCCAAAACACATCTTGCTGATAGTGGCTGCTACACCGCCATACTGGACGGCAGAGGCGGCCAGGACTTTTCCCTCATTGATCAGCCGGTGAATGCTCTCATATTTCTCCTTCAGGTCGGCAAAATCAGGCAGAGAGTACTTATCCTTCTTTACCCTGACCCAGATTACTTTGCTGCCGGCTTCCTTAAATTCAGGGGATACAGCCTTACTGGCATTAACAGTATTGACTGCAAAGGCAATCAGGGTCGGCGGGACATCCAGATCCTTATAGGTTCCGGACATACTGTCTTTACCGCCTATGGAAGGGATACCTAACTCTGTCTGCACCAGATAGGCACCCAGTAAGGCACTGAAAGGTTTGCCCCACTTGATCCTGTCCCGGCCGGGGCTGCCGAAGTATTCCTGCAGGGAAAGACGAATCTTTCTATAATCCCCTCCCAGGGCCACCGATTTGGCAATAGCATGGACAAGGGAATAAACTCCGCCATGGAAGGTGCTCCACATGAATAAGTCCGGATCATAGGCATAGGTCATTATACTGGCTGTAGTAGTATCTCCTTCTGTTACAGGTATTTTAGCCACCATTCCATCTACAGGGGTCAGCTGCCTCTTTCCACCATAGGGCAGGAACACAGTCCCGCCTCCCACGGTACTATCAAATAGCTCTGCAAGCCCCCTCTGGCTGCAGACATTTAGGGAAGCCAGATTTTTCAGCCAGGCTTCCTTTAAATCCCCTGTATTGACAGATGCTTTCTGCAGATAATTTTCGCCTTCCGGGGATAGAAGGGTTACACTGGCCTTCTGGATTACACCGTTAGTATTGAGAAAATCCCGGTCCAGGTCAACAATGACCTTGCCCCGCCACTTCATGCGGAGACGGCCGGTATCTGTCACCACGGCGACAGGAGTAGCCTCCAGGTTCTCTTCGCTGGCAGCAGCCAGAAAATCCTCCAGATTATCCTTTCCGATGACCACTGCCATCCTCTCCTGAGATTCAGAGATGGCCAGTTCTGTTCCATTAAGACCTTCATATTTTACGGGAACAGCATCCAGGTCTATATCCAGGCTGTCAGCCAGTTCACCGATTGCCACGGAGACACCGCCAGCACCAAAATCATTACATTTTTTAATCATCCTGCTTACTTCTGCTTTGCGAAAAAGACGCTGGATATTCCTTTCAATAAGGGGGTTACCCTTTTGTACCTCTGCTCCGGCAGTTGATAAGGACTTTTCATCATGTTTACGGGAAGACCCAGTAGCACCGCCACAGCCATCCCGGCCGGTCCTGCCGCCCAGGAGGATGATCAGGTCACCCGGTTCCGGAGATTTGCGGACTACATTTTCCGCCGGAGCTGCTGCAATAACTGCCCCGCATTCCATCCTCTTGGCCTGGTAATTATCATGATATATCTCAACTACCTGCCCGGCAGCCAGTCCAATCTGGTTCCCGTAGCTGCTATACCCCAGGGCGGCTCCTGTGCTGATCTTCCGCTGGGGTAATTTGCCTTCCATGGTCTCTTCAATTGGAGTACGGGGATCGCCGCTGCCGCTTACCCGCATGGCCTGATACACATAGGCCCGGCCGGAAAGTGGATCGCGGATGGCCCCGCCCAGGCAGGTGGCTGCACCGCCAAAGGGTTCCATCTCAGTAGGATGGTTATGGGTCTCATTCTTAAACATCAGGAGCCAGTCCTCTTCTTTGCCGTCGATCTCTACCTTGATCTTGATACTGCAGGCATTGATCTCCTCAGATTCATCCAGATCACCAAGTAGCCCTCTCTTCTTCAACTCTTTCATCCCGATTGTAGCCAGATCCATCAAACTGACCGCACGGAGGGACTGTTCTCCTGTGTCATTTTCCCCTGTTTCATTTCCTTTATTTCCTCTACTATAGACATATCTTCTGCTTTCCAGATACCTCTCATATACATCCTTTAAAACGGGGCTATAGAATCCATCCCTGATCTCGATATCCACCAGTTCAGTCAGAAAAGTAGTATGTCGGCAGTGATCTGACCAGTAGGTATCCAGGACCCTGATTTCGGTAAGGGTCGGGTTGCGCTTTTCCCCCTGGAAGTAATCCTGGATAAAGATTAAATCATCCATGGACATGGCCAGGCCCAGCTCATTATGTAAGGTTTCCAGTTCATCAGGAGACATTTCAGTAAAATTATCGATACTGCTTATATCTTCAGGATATCCTTCCTCTAGATTTAAGGTAACAGGTTTATCCAGGCTGGCCTCCCTGCTTTCCAGGGGATTTATACAGTAATCTTTTATCTTCAAATAATCTTCCCTGGAAATATCCCCGGCCAGCAGGATCAATTTTGCATAGCGTACTGCAGGCCTTTCCCCCCCGGTCAGCAGCTGCAGGCAAAGGGCTGCCATATCAGCCCTTTGATCATACTGGCCTGGCAAAGATTCTATGGCCAGCAGCTGATAATTCCCCGGAAGAGTAAAATCTTCATCATATAGAATATCTACAGGGGGTTCTGCAAAAATAGTATACTTGGCCTTTTCATAAACATCGTCTGAAACACCCTCTATATCATAACGATGTATTACCCGGACTTCTTCCAGGCCCTCGATTTCCAGAAATGCCCTGAATTCTTTCAGTAAAGACTCCGCCTCTACTGCATAACCGGCCTTCTTTTCTACAAAAATCCTCTTTACTCTTTCAGCCATTTTAACCACCTTTCTCTGTTATTGTTGTAGACCTGCCTCCCTTATACTAACAGACCTCTCCTTATTATTCACCACCCCACAGAAATAATTTACATCTATTATTCTACAAAATATTCCCAAGTCCTTTAAAGCTAAGGAATATATGTAAAATATTCGGGCACCTGAAAAATTCCTATTCATCAATGCTCCTGATTTCATAAACTTCCCCGGGAAAAGTACCTATCGTCATTACCTCTCCATTCCCCTGACTATCTTTTATTTCCCGGCCATACAAGTAAACCTTTACCCTCTCCTGCGTCCTCAGATGGCAAATTTTATCTCCTTCTACCTTAAGCCGGGCCCTGACAAGCCTGTTTTCCCTCCACTCCATATCCAGTTCAAACCCGCCCCTGAGGCGCAGGCCTTTCACCCTGCCGTTTCTCCAGGCTGCTGGCAAAGCCGGTAATAAAGTTATTACTCCATCATGGCTCTGGACCAACATCTCTGCTATCCCGGCAGTTGCACCGAAGTTTCCATCAATCTGGAAGGGAGGATGGGTATCAAATAGATTGGGCAAGGTAGAGCATTTTAAAAGTTCCAGAATATTTTCATAGGCCAGCTCCCCGTCTTCCAGCCTGGCCCAGAGATTGATAATCCAGGCCCTGCTCCAGCCAGTATGGCCTCCCCCATGTTTTAATCTCCTCTCCAGGGTCTTCCGGGCTGCCCCGGCCAGATCCGGTGTTGTCCTGACAGAAATCTGGGTACCGGGATAGAGGGCAAACAAATGGGATATATGCCGGTGCCCTGGTTCTGCTTCCTCATAATCCACCATCCATTCCTGTATCTGGCCGTATTTACCGATGTTGATTTCCGGTATCCTTTCCAGTGTATCCTCTAAGTCCTGGATAAATTCAAAATCTTTTTTGCCTGTAATATGATTAGCCTCTATACAGGCTTTAAATAGTTCAGTGATAATCTGGAAATCCATTGCTGCTCCCTTACAGAGGCAACCCTGCTCACCATTGGGCAGGATATAGGTATTCTCCGGAGAGACAGAGGGACAGGTCACAAGATAGTTGCTATCTGGATCCTCCACCAGATAATCAAGTAAAAAGAGGGCTGCTTCCTTCATGGTCTCATAGGCATTGGCCAGAAATTCCACATCCTGGGTAAATTGATAATGTTCCCAGAGGTGAAGGGAAAGCCAGGCTGCTCCCAGGGGCCAGTATGTAGCAGGTATATAAATATCCTGGGGAGCTGTATCAGCCCAGATATCCGTATTATGGTGAGCAGTAAAACCCCTGCAGCCATACATCTCCCGGGCTGTTTTCCGCCCGTTTATCCGCATCCTCTCCAGCAAATCAAACAATGGATAATGACATTCCGATAGATTACAGACCTCTGCCGGCCAGTAATTCATCTGTGTATTAATATTTATGGTATACTTGCTGTCCCAGGGCGGGGTAAAACTATCATTCCAGAGTCCTTGCAGGTTGGCTGGCAGGGAACCGGGACGGCTGCTGGAGATTAACAGATATCTGCCAAATTGAAAATAAAGGCTGATTAACTGTAAATCCTCTTTCCCTTCCCGTAATCTCTCCAGCCTGAGATCTGTTGGAATGAGGGAGAGATTCTCTCCAGCAGAAAACTCATCATTATATAATTCCAGCTCTACCCTATCAAAAAGTTCTCTATAATCCCTAATATGATCCTCTTTAATGGCAGTATAACCCTTTTCAAGGGCATTCCTGATTCTGTCTTCACAGACCAGCTGGGGATCCCTGTGCCGGAAAGAGGTCTCTGCCGCCAGATAGAGGATAACTTCATCAGCAGCAGTAACAAGCAGATTTTCTCCTATTGTATCCACCTGGCCGCCTTTATTGACTGCTTTAACCATGGCCCTGAAGATTAAACCACCTTCCCCTCCACAATGGCCAGTCATCAAGAGGCCAGAGGAATCCAGTGGTATAATCTGATCCATCCTTTTTCCCCTATTTAGATTTAAGCGGAAAGAGATTGCCCCCTCCCGATCTGCCTTTATTCTCATAACAATTATCCCATCCACTGCAGTGGCAAAAATCTCTCTCTCATAATTGACCCCATTGGAAGAATAGTAAACCCGCACTATTGCCTCATTTAAATCCAGTTCTCTACGGTAATTCTCAAATCCAGCCCTATCTTCATTAAAATAGAGATACATATCTCCCAAGGTCTGATAAGCCCTCTGTCCCTCTGGTATACCGGAAAGGGCCAGTTTGGCCAGTTCCTCGGCTTCCCTCAGACGGCCGGCAAAGATTAATTCCCTGATTTCGGGCAGGTATTTTTTTGCTGATGGATTGTTCCGGTCAACCGGACCACCATACCAGACCGAATCCTCATTTAACTGTAATCTCTCCTGAAAAACACCTCCAAAAACCATGGCTCCCAGCCTGCCATTACCAATCGGCAGAGCCTCATTCCAGTCTTTTGCCGGTTCTTTATACCATAATTTTAAGTCATTTTTTTCTGTATACATTGTTACACCTCCTGGATTCATACATTAACCTTATCTTACAACAGCCTTAATTAAATATATCTATAATCTTTTCAGGATTCACATCCAGTAAATACTGTTTAAAAAAGAAACTTTCCCTGAGCAGGGCCCGCATTTTCCTTTCCTGGACCCTGTAATTACCCTCCTGTGTACCATCATTTAATTTGATGATATAAGTGCCGGGACTATAGTTATTAAAGCTAATTAAACCCCTGGCGGCAAGATATTGTATACCGGCAACAATGCTTTCCTCCATCTCTCCGGTTTTAGCTGCCACCTGGTAAATATCCAGTTGACCTCCCTTATTATTGACTGCATATTTTATCAGGCCGACCAGTTTTTTTATAAAAGCACTGCCGTTATCCAGATCCCTTTTATTATAGGCCAACACCAGGCAGGCAGGCCTGTTGGCATATATCAATTCTTTGAAAACAGCCAGGGACGGAGGGCAGCTAAGCAGTACCAGGGTCCTTTTCCTGCCCTGCTGGTAGCGGTTAATCACTTCTTTATCATTAATGGTTTCCAGTCCTTCATAATAGTATACTGCATCACTATAAACAGGCAATTCCTTCCCCTGCCCTTTCCAGTCCCGCATATCGATAATTTCAAATTGAAGTCGCTTTCTCCCTGTTCCAGTCCTCTCCTTTCCCCCGGATTTCAGGGTAACACTTTTTTCATCTGTCCCGATTACCTCTACGATGAATAACTGTAAATCCTTTTTACCCTGAAAATCATTAATACCGGGAGAATAAACCAGGTCTACTACAGGGGCTATCTCCTTCTCTCCAGCCCACCACCAGATGGCCGGATACTGGACACCATTTTGAGATAAGAGTAGCCGCAGGTGCCTGTTTCCCGTTGTGGGCCTGGTATAGACTACTTCTGCAGAATAGGTTACAAACCTGGGAAGAGGATTACCTTCCCCGAAAGGAGCCAGCTTCCTCAAAGCATAGTAATCCTCCAGGGTGATCCTGTCCAGGGGAAGCTCCCCATCAACATAGAGCCTTCTCTCTGCCTTCCCCATCTCTGAGGCCAGTATCCTTCTGACCTCACGGCTGAAACCGGCCAGCTGCTCAAGCTTCAATGAGAAACCGGCCGCTCCCGCATGGCCTCCATATCTCTCCAGATATAAAGCACATTCCTTTAAAGACTGATAGATATGGACTCCGGGTATGGAACGGGCAGAACCGGTAATGGTACCTCCACCCTGTTTCTGGCACATCAGGAGCACAGGGACCTGATAATTCTCGCATATTCTGCCTGCTGCTATACCGATGATGCCTTCATGCCAGTGAGGTTGATACAATACTATTGGTTCTCCTGCCGGTGAAGAAGCAATCAGTCCCTCTGCTTCCTTTATGATTTCCTCCTGTAATTCTTTCCGCCTTTTATTGGCCAGTTCCAGTTCCCGGGCCAGCTCCCCTGCCCGGGCCTCATCTTCTGCCAGCAGTAATTCCACCGCCAGGTCAGCCCTGAGTATCCTGCCTGCCGAATTGATCAGGGGGGCCAGGCCAAAGGCAATCTCTTCTTCTGTAATACTGTCAAGGCTGTCCAGGCCAGCCACCCTGTATAATTCCCTCAGCCCGGTACGCCGGGTTCCCTTCAGTAAAGGCAAACCTATCTGCAGGAGATAGCGGTTCTCTCCCCGCAGGGGGACCACATCTGCCACAATGGCCAGAACCACCAACTCCAGGATGGACACCTTTAAATCCTCTATAAAACCATCAAAATTTCCCCTGCCCGCTCTATCTAAAAGGGCCAGGGCCAGGAAATAGGCCATACCCGCTCCCGGGAGTTCATAGGCCCTGTGGCTGCTGTCCAACAACCTGGGTGTCAGGATATAATCAGCAGGGGGCAGTCTATCCGGCAGATTATGATGATCTGTAACAATCACCTTCAATCCCAATTCTTTAGCCAGTTTTACCTCTTCATAATTGGCAATACCACAATCACAGGTAATAATCAGGCCTACCTGGGCGGCAAGTTCCCTGACAACCTTTTCATTCATCCCATATCCCTCTGTAAACCGGTCCGGGATATGGTAGATTGCCACCCCGCCGAGTTTCCTGATCAGCTCTACCAGAATGGTGGTTGAGATAACCCCATCCACATCATAATCGCCATAGATACAGATCTTCTCTCCCCTTTTAATGGTGGCGAGGATCAGGTCAACAGCCTCCTCCATATGGGAAAAATCAGAAAAACGGGTCGGCCGGTAAAATTCCGGCTGGAGGAATTTCCTGGCCTTCTCTACTGTATCAAACCCCCGCTGCAACAATATACCGGCCAGAAGGCGGTTACCATCTGCCAGTTCCTCCAGCCAGTCAGGTATCTCTAGTTTTTTACTATAACAGATCTCTATCCTCATTGCATCCCCTCAAAGAAACCAGAAAATTTCTTTTGCTCAATCTTAAACATTAATCCTCAGTCCAACCAGACATACTGTTTAGAACTGGATTTCCTCAATCCTTTCCCAATCCAGGTCCAGGTCAAAGTCATCCTCTTCTATCTCCAGCAATAAGGGTTTTTTCTGAAAGCAGATAGAACGGTATTCACAAAACCTGCAGATATTATCATCATTTACGGCCATGAATTCATCATATCTTAGCTTCTTTATCTCCTCTATCTTCTCCTGCAGGAAAAGCTTATCCTCCATAAACCTCTTTTTACTGTACACAATGGTCCTTTCCTCCCCGGGGAAGCGGGGATTCCAGTAAACAAGGGCCGGCTCCAGCTTTTCCCGGGGCAGAAACCGGTCCAGGGCTTCCTGCAGGACATATAGATAAACCCTGGTCTGAAGGTTATACCGGAAATCAATTTCAGGTGAAAAGGGTTTCCGGTCTGTCTTCCAGTCATAGATAATGATTTTATCCTTTTCTTCATCCATATATAAAAGATCAAATTTTGCTACCAGCCTGATGCCTTCCTTATTGACCCGCAGCTCATACTCAGGATAAAATTTATCTACAGTGTTATAGGGACGGAATCTCTTTAGATTCTCAAACCAATCTTTTAGCTCCCCTGTCAGCAATTCCTGTTCCAGGGTTTCCCCTCTGCTGTAATAGCGCCAGGCCAGCTGGTGAAAAAGCTTTCCCTTTTCCAGCAGTTCTTTTTGCTCTATATTTCCTCCCCAGTCTCCGGGCCAGTAGAGGCCATCCAGATAGCGGCGGCGGAATTTCAGGGGGCATTTTTCATAATAACGGAGGGCCAGCTGGCTGAAATACAGCTCATCCAGTTTTCTCACCATAGGCCTCCCTCTCCTTCCTGATAAACTCTGCCAGGGCTATGAAAGGCCGGGCTGGCTCAACATTCCTGCTGCCTCCGTTATCATAAATAAACTCCCGGTGGGCAGTCAGGAGGAGGTTCTTCCTGGCCCGGGTAATAGCTACATAGAGCAGGCGCAGCCGTTCCTTGATAAACTCCAGATTGGCTTCTGTACGGGGATCCATTTCTTTCCCTTTCACCAATACTTCCTTATCATCTATTTCCCTATCTCCTGTTCTCCCTGCAATGCTTATCTCATTACCCGCTTCCCTGTCATATAAGAGTTTCTTCAGGCTGGCCTTTGCTACAGCCACCGGATTACTATATTCATCCTTCAGGTAATAATAATCAGAACGGAAATTATCATGGACAGTTGAGGGGAAATTATCATCTGTGAGATAGACAATATAAACCGTGTCCCACTCCAGTCCTTTGGAGCTGTGCAGGGTAGTCAGGGTAATAACCCCCGGTTCCGGTTCATAACCCTTCCTGTCATAGATCTTTCCGGCAAAATCCTTCCAGGAGGCCTCCAGGCGGGGAAGCTCGGCAACAATCTCCGGCAATTTCCAGTAGGGATGAAGATCCAGTTCACTTTTTATCTGCAAAGCCATGTTCTGGGCTACTGCCAGTTCTTCTCCCTTCAATTGCATCTGTTCAGCAATAAAAAGCACCAATTCATCTGGAGGCAGTTCTATACTGGCATCAAGCCAGAGACAGAGCCTATCCATGGTCCTGACAAAGTCATCCCATAATTGCCGGGGAACAAGCTCTTTCATGCTTTCCTGAAAAAGGAACTCTCCACCAAAAGGGTAAATTACCTCCTCCAGGTTATATTCCTCAAGTAATCTATCAATAAAATCTAAATCCTCCCTGCCCTCCAACAGCTCTTCAGGGAATATTCCCTTGAAGACCCTGCTGAAATTATCCTTGAGCAGTGGCTCTGCCAGAAACCTGAGGAGTAGGTTAAAATCCTGGATAGTCTTCAATTGTTCTTCATGGCGGTAACCGGGACTTTCATATTTCACTCCCAGTTTCTCCAGTTCCTCCATCAGGCCCTCGATTATATAATTGGCCGGCACCAGGATGGCTGCTGTATTCTCCGGGTTATCCCTGATATGCCTGGCTGCCAGGCAGGCTACATTCCTTATCTCATCTTCTGAAGTAGGGTAAACCTTTGCTGCTATGGTATACTTATCAGTCACAGGATTGGGAAAGGGATCCTTGCTGTCCACCGGATAGATAAACTGTTCCTCCAGGGCATCCCTGCATTCCCCCTGGGGATGTTCCTCCCGGGACCACCTTACCAGATAATTGGCCAGATTGATTATATCCACCGTACTCCTGCTGGAATAAAGTATGGAACGCTTGTCAACTTCCTTGCTGTTATAGTAATCCCGGAATATCTTTGGATTGGCACTGGTAAAGGTGCCCATAATGGCCTGGTTGGAATCCCCTACCCGGACCAGGTTGCCTTCTTCCCCCGCCAGCAATAATAGAATCCTGGTCAATAATTCATTTGAATCCTGGGCCTCATCCTCGAAGATATAGGTATATTTTTGTTGTAACCTTTCCAGTAAAAGCTGGTCCTTTTCCAGTAAATTCAGGGCCTGTCTGACCAGATCATCAAAATCCAGCAGCCCCTGTTCCCTTAAATATCTGTCATAATCATGATAGATTGCTAAAGCCCAATCCAGATAGGAATTACGTTCACAATATCTCCTCAGTTCCCTGGCCTTCTCTGAATCCAGATCATAAAGCTTAAACCAGGAAATCATTGTCTTGATAAAGCCGGGAAAATCTGTCTCCCGCCATCTTTCCAGGGCCCTGTCAAAACCCCTTCCTGTTGGCGAATAATCAAAATATTTTAAGAAAACTCGGTGGTTTTCCCTTAACCAGTTATCCACCAATTGCTGGATTAACCTGCCCCGTAAGGCCGGGTCAATTATATTAAACTCATCATTTACTAAAAGTTCTTCCGGTTTCTCCTTTAAGATACTGAAAGCCAGGGAATGTAAAGTCCGTACATCATAACCCCTGTTCCTGGGTAAACCCCTTGCCTCCAGAAAATCGCCAACCCTTGCCCTGAAATTAGCCACCGCTGAATTCATATAGGTTACGATGAGTATTTTTCCCTTACCGGTATACCCTTCTGCAATCAGGCTGGCTGCCAGATAGGCCAGCACAGTGGTTTTTCCTGCACCGGGTACAGCAGGAACTGCCAGATAACCTTTGCGGTAATCAGCCACTTCCACCTGCCCGGGTCTCAATTGTATCATCGATTAACACTCCCTCTATTTCTATATGACCAGCAACCATTCGGCCAATTGCCCTTCCTGCTCCCATCCCCTGCTGTTTAGATAACTATCAGCCAGATAGATACCATCAGTCACTTTGCTGAAGATACTCTGCAAATATGCTGCCAACTGTTCTTTCCGTAATTCCTGGTCTACACTGTCATTCCAGTCATTATTTTTTCCCCATTGAGGTGACAGTATATAGGGATTGAATAGCTCTTTAGCTAAACCCCTCAGCCAGTTTTCACTGGAAATATCCAGAAGAAAAAGGTATTTTACACTTTTGATCTCAGGGGAAAAGAGGAATTTATAGGGTGTAGTCAGGATTACAGCTTCTTCCCCGATATTATTATATAGGACCTCAGCAGCCAGGGTGCCATTATAGATGAGATCGATAAAATGTTTGCCCATTTCCTCCTCCGGTATATCCTTGAAATTCATCACTACCTTCTTAAATTTAGTTATAGAGTCAATCATCTGCCGGCAGGCCAGGATATCTTCATGGGAAGGAGATAAAGGGGAAAGCAATTCAGCAAAAACCAGCTGGAAGAACTCTTCCAGTTCTGGCACCTGATTCTCCTTTTCCTGCAGCCATTCCCGGAGATAATCATACCTGGCTGAATTATCAAAACCTATCCTGGCCCGCAATTCCATATCAGCCAGCTCCGGTAAAAGCATCTTATTGGCAATAATCTCTTCAGCCAGTAAGCTGCTCCGGACCGGGTCCAGCTTCAGAAGGAGGCTCATGGTCTGTTGGAGGGCAGAATAGTTGATCTGCATCTGCCACTGGGGATTGGCCAGCAGGGTAAGGACAATCAGGGCCTGGGAAAAAGGCAGATCCACTAGGCGCTTTGTCCTGGTAAGATTGACAAAGGAATAACCCTGTCCGGTAATATAACGTTCCAGGGTAAATTCCATGACCTTATCTACCTGGGGGGCAACCAGCACTATATCAGAAGGCTTCAACCCGTCAGCCAGTAATTTAACTACTTCCCCTCCAGTCCTGTTCAGCATATCTCCCCTCAGCTCAGTATTTATCTCCTTCATGATAAAGGAATTATCCTTCAGGGAAATATCCTCAAAAATACTCCGGCAAAGGGAAGCAGCCAGCCGGCGGGCTGCTGGAGAAGATGTGTATGACTCCCTCAGTTCCTCCACTTCACAGAGAGGGAAAAAGGATTCCCTGGCCAGTTGGGGGTTGCCGCCAAAAAAGCGGTTAATACCTTCTTCAGGATTAAAACTCAGGTAAACCTCCGGAAGGTTTTCCAGTAAATATAGAAAAAGTTTCTGGGCGGTAGGAACAGACTTCTCCAGATTATCCACAAAAAGATAGTTATAGCGTTTTTTAAGTTCTTCCTGATACCTTCTATTTTTGAAAAGATAATTATTATATAATTCCACCGTTAAAGAATAATCCAGTATCCGGTTCTCCAGGCAAAATTTGCGAAAAGTCTGCATTATGGATATAGCTTCATTAAAAACAATCATCTTCTCCCTGTCATCGCCAGCCAGGATAAGCAGCCTCTTTTGCAAATCCTTTAGAGTCAGATTATTCATGGCTGCCTGATTAAGGTTATCGATGAGCTGGACAGCTATGCGGGGCGATGTAGCATTAACATACTCAAAAACATCCTTGTACTTTCTATGTTTCTCAACATATTTACTCATCAGGTAATGGCTTGTTTCCACATTCATAAAAGTAGGGACAATAGTAGTATATCCGCCTGGCAACCTTTCCTCAACCCAGGGCCAGTAGTCAGTCAATTCTTTCTGGACAAAACCAAAATAGGTAAAGACATTCAATTTGCCCATTATCTCCAGGTCTACATTCCTCTGCCACTCCAGCCTGCTGGCAGCATTTTTCACAAAGACCAGGGCCCTGTCTGTACCTTCTCTTTTACAGATTTCAGTATATTTCCCCAACAGTTTTGTTGTTTTTCCTGATCCTGTCGGACCGGAATATATGACTGGCATAGAAACACCTCTTAAAATAACAATGCATTAATATATTTAATAGAGGTTTTTATTTAAAGTATCTTCCTTGTAGTATACCAAATAACAACTATTAAATATCCATTTAGTGGTAATAATTTTCTAAAACTACTATTGATTATATCTTATTACCATGTTATAATATATTTGAACCACTGAAACACCGAATGGTGCGTAGGTGGTGTTTTTATTTTTCAGGATAATGTACAATTCCATATTTGTTTTTGCCAGATGCCTGTGTATTTAAAACATTTCCTTCCAGTAAAAAATCCAATAAAGAAGTTACATCTTCCATGGTTAATTTCTCTTTTACACGATTGGCCCACTTGGAATTATTGTATTTCTTTAATACAAATAGATATACTATATAAGCTACTGCATCTGCAAACTGAATAAAATGTGCTTCTTCAGAAGGTTTAGGCAGAGGGTCTTCGATTAATTTTTCAATGGGAACATTATATGAACGACCACTAAATTTAGAAGGTATATAATTAATTCTTTGTATTTTCCGGGTTATTTTCCGCATTTTACCCACTCTACCCTCATCTGTAATAATTAGATAATGGTCATCAGGATAATTCTTTTTCACATCGTTTTCTATTCTCTGCACATTGTATTTTAGAGCCTCTTCCAAAACGTTATATTCCTTATATCCCTTTGCCCTAATATTCTTTTTATTAATACATACATTAATAATTTTTAAATCCAGAGTACCGATAAATCTAAAAATATCGTAAAGTATATCAACTATCCCTTCTTTGCCCCAACCAAATTGACGGTAAGGATTTTTATCTGTAATAAGAGCCTTGGTATGTATTTCCGTTTTGATTGGAAAACCATATCTCTCCTTAAGTTCTTTTCTAAAATCCTTCGTTTTTTTAAAATTTTCCTTCCATACAGAGGAATTCATATAAATACTTGTCAAAACAAATAATTCTGATGAAGATAAAGGATAACCCTCATCTCCGGATTCATCAAAATATACTATCAGCATTTTCAATCACCTCTTAACTGAAAATACACTCTTAGAATCCATCATGTAGTTAATTAAGTCATCATCATAACTAAAAACTTTTACTAATAGAGTTTTCTTCGCTTTTCTACACTTGATATGAATCTTTCCAATCTTAAATAGTAAGCCAATTCAATTCTAAAAAGCTAATTCTTCTTTTCCCAATAGTAAAATGCTTGATTCGATTATACCTGCTATGCTCAATTTTCTGCTCCTTAACACTAATTATAGCCAGGATTGATGTAGGCTTCAATAAAGGCTCTATATTCTCCAGAAATAAGTCCAGGGTATTCTCACCAGCATTGGACCAGTGGGTAATCTGGCCATAAGGCAAATCAGTTAAAATCAGGTCCACCTTTACCCCATCGGGCAGCCGGGCTTCACCTGCATCAGCCTGAAAACATTCAATCTCCAACCTTTTATTAATATCCGCCTGTAATGCCTTTAGTCTCAGGGCACTCTCCAATGCTTCTTTATGAGACTCTTTCCCATAAAGAAGAAGATTATTTTTTATTTCCTCAATACGTTGCTCAAGGCCTGCAGCAGTTAATAAAGACAGGTTCCTTCTGGCCAGGTTTAAGATATTCTCATCTATGTCTGAAGCAATTATCCGCTTAATATACTTACCGTGCAGGAATCCCAATACTGTCAATAAATAGGCTCCCCCGCAAAAGGGATCATAGATAGTAATTAAACCAGTATGTCCTTTTTCCTCTAAATAAGCCTTGCCCCTTAAGAATATCTCACTGGCCAGTCTCACTGGAAAGGCGGTTGCCCCCTTTTGATTAAATAAAACCCTGCCACTGGCAAAATCCTGATAATTTTTCTGTTCCTGTTCATAAATATATTTCAATTTATCATCACCTTTATATCTCAGGGCCTATTCCATCCCATTTCTTATTATATTATTATAATGTATAGAAAAGAACAACTATTATCATACTTTGATATTAATCTGCAAATTCCTTTTTCCTGATATAGATAAATAAAGGAATTTATAATAAAGTGTAGAAATATTAAAATATATTTAAATTTATTTGTACTTTCTTTTTTCCAGGGAGGTTTATTATGCAAACCTTAAATGATTTATTATATAATTTTGCTATCTTTATCAAAAGATATCCTGTAGTTTATTTCAGTATTGCCGGCCTTATCCTGCTTTCCATGCTGATTTATTTAATAAAAGACCGGTTTAAAGAGGAAAAAACCATCAAAAAAATTAAATCATTATTACTGAGTAACCCTGAAAAGGCCTTCAATATACTGATGAAGAGTGAGCTGCCTCTTATAGAATACTTCACCAGACAGGAGAATCTAAATGGCAGTGAATATATTAAAATCAAACAATTCCTGACCGGGCCGGAAAAGGTAAGGGAAATCTATAAAAAAGTTATTATGGGTAAAGAAAAAGACCGGCTCCAACGGATAAAACATGGTGTCTCCATCATGGCCAATTTAGGTACACCACAGGCAGTTGATTATCTGATTACCTTCCTCTATGAAGATGACAGGGAGATAATCAGGATGATTCTGGCCTATCTGGAGAACATACAGACAGAAAAGGTCATCTACTCCCTCATCGAATATATCAGATATATCGAGGATAATGATATATTAAATAATCTCATGGAAACATTAAAGGGAATGGGGGAAGAGGCAGTAAAACGAATCATCCCCCTGGTTTATAAGGCCGATCCAGCTACCCAAATATGCTATATAAATATAATAGGGGAATATATAAAAGACGAATCTTATCAGGTCCTGGTAGATATCCTGGATACTGATAACTCTGAGGTAAAAATCCATGTCCTGCAGAAACTGGCCAATTACAAACTGGATGATGAGGTGATCGATAAAATTATTAAAAACCTTGATGATGAACATTGGGGTGTAAAGAGCCAGGCTGTAAATCTACTGGGTAAGAAGAAAATAATGCGGGCAGCACCATATATGGCCAGAAAACTGACTGATGAAAGCGGCATTGTCCGGGCTACTGCTACTGAAGCCTTGATGAACCTGGGCTATAAAGGGATAAAATATATCTTTGAACTGGCTAAAGATCCAGATGCGCCAAAAGAAGTCAAAGATGCCCTCAAAGAACAGGATATCGCCTTTATCATAGAAGCTATGGAAAGGGTATATCAAAGAAATAATGCAGAAGCTTTTTAATGAAAACTGCCTGAAAAAGAGGGGACAAAAACCCCTCTTTTTATATCTCCAAAAACTCAGTCCTTATATTATACTCTCCTCCTGTCTTCTCCTCGATTATCTCCTTATACCTATCCAGCTGTGCCTGTTCCCTTGTAATCCCGCTTTTATAATCCAGGATAAGGATTTCTTTTCTCTCTTTGTTGACCCTCAACTGGTCAATCCGGTAAAGTTCGCCCTGCCATTCCAGTTCATATTCATTGAAAACCAGCCAGTCTCCGGTAAAGTAATCCTGTTTCTCCTGTAGGAAAAGATTAACCCTGTCAATCAATTCCTTTATTCTGGCAGGGCCAAGGATATTCCCATAGCGGGCCAGTACCATCCGCTCCGCATACCTTCTTTCTTCTTCCAGATTATAGCTTATAAACTCCAGATAATAATGGAGGGCCAACCCCTCAATACGTTTTATTTCTTTCTCCAGGGTCATACTGTAATCTTTTTTCAGCCTGCTCTCCTGAACAAGCTCCCTGTCCAGCCTTGCCGGTGCAAAATATGGACTCAAATCAGCCAGGCCAGTAATCCCTTCCTCCTGCTCACCTTCAGTAACCAATAAATGTCCGATAGTTTTCCTTTCAACCAGGTCACAGAGGCTGTCCACCCGGGCACCCCTCAAGAGGGCATCTTCATAGAAATCATAGGAACTGCCCAGCCAGCATTTCCCTTCTTCATCAGGATCCAGGTACTTTGGGCCTTCGATATAGATAAAAAGGTTTTTCTCCGGCCTGGTCAGGGCCACATAAAGATTATTAATCTCTTCCATCAGTTCTCTCCTGGCTTTTTTCTCAGCAAAATCAATTCCCAGATATTCAAATAGTTTTTCATAACGGGAATTGGTCAAAAGGTAGTCTACTACTTCCCCATATTCCTCATCAAAATCTATATACAGCTCCAGGCTGTTTGACCAATTGCCGCCCCTTTTAGAAAGGTTCCAGTAGAAGAATTCAGTCTCAAAGGAAAGGCCTTTGGCTTTATGGATAGTCATTAACTGTACAACATTATCGCCAGTGACTGATAGCTGTTTTAATTCATCACTATCCTGGTTTTCCCTGAGAAATTCCATAAATCCGGCCAGGCTATTAAAATCCCTCATCAACTGGAAGAAGTAATGGATATTCCTGAGGGCTGCCCTGTTATCCCTATATCTCTCCAGAACACCACTATGTTCAATGATATGGCTGGTCAATTCCAGGTAGTCCATCTTTTCCATCTCTTTTATCTGCCTGAACAATCCCGGTAACCCGGGAATCTTCAGTTCTGTCTTCCTGCCCTGGAAATACCCTTCAACTATATCCCTATTTTCTATTAGATACCGCAAACATTTATTATTGATACCCACCAGATCACAGCGCAGGAATCTGAGTAAATCAAGGAAATCGTGGTAGTATAAAAAACTCAATAAGAAATACAGGGGTTTTATGGCTTCATGTTCCAGCAAACTGTCCCTGCTCTCCAAAAGGTAGGGAATCCCCTCTCTATCCAGTTCTACGGCGATATCGGCCAGTTCCTGGTTGGAGCGGGCCAGAACAGCAACATTACTATATGTTGGCAGGCTTTTAATCCTTCTGGCAATCTCTCTCTTCATATTAACAGTTATTTTCTCATTTAACCGGATTATTTCTTCCTGCTTCTCCCTGCTTAAATTTTCAAAGGTCTTTGTTTCAGTATTCCTTCTGGTACTTTCACCACCGAGTAAAATCTCAAGATATCCCTGATCTTTTTTGGCCAGATGTTCCACCGGGCTATAATCCCAATCCTCATTTATATCCGTAAAGAAACGGTTAATAAACTCTACTATTTCCTTCTCACTGCGGTAACAAACATTCAGGGATTCTACTTCACCGGCCAGAATCTTTTCCAGCCTGGCAAAAAGCTCTTTCTCTCCTCCCCGCCAGCCATAGATGGACTGCTTCTCATCGCCGACTGTAATCACCTTCTCACATCTATCAAGCAGGGGTTTCAATATCTTCCACTGCAGGATACTGGTATCCTGGAACTCATCTATAAAAAGAACCCTGATCCTGCCACCTGTAAGTTCAAAAAAATATTCACTGACTATATTACCTTCCAGTAAGGCCAGCTCTGGTTCAAAAAAATACATATAGGTATAATTACTTATATCCATATGGGTGAACTTCTTCTCTCTAAATTTGATATCATCATAGAGCTGGAAAATCCTGTCGGAGAATTTAAAGATCTCTTCCTCATATGGAATCATCTCCAGATTATAAATAGAGGCAGCCAGATTTATCAAAAATTCCTCATATTTTACTGCCAGAGCCTCCCTTAAACCCTCATAGTCTTTCCCCCTGATTTTACTGGAATTCCAGAAATTATCATTGAAGAAGAGTTTATAATGCCTGATAATCCTATCTTCCTTCTCCTGGATTGTTTCCAGATTGCTATAATCCATCATAAGGGACTGATAAGCCTTTTTATAAAAGTCCTCCGTAAACTCAACTCCCTTTCCGGCAGCAATACTCTCCAGGATATTGAGGCACTCATCCAGCTTCCGGGAAAGGCCCTCCGCCTCTAATTTTTCCCGTTCCCTATGTTCTATCAATAAAAACTTCCAGCGGTTATTTAATATTTCTTTAATCAAGGCCAGATAATTACCGATATATCTCTCTGTATTTTCCTGTAAAAACTTTTCCAGCAATAAAAAATCCTCAGGATTATCCAACATCCTTTTAAAGACCTCTTCGATTATTTCTGTATTCCTACTCTCATCAATAATCTCATAGGAATAGATATCCAGATAGGGAGCAATAGCCTCCTTAAAAATGCTATTGATAAAACTATCTATGGTAAAAATCTTAATCTTGTCTTTATTTATCAACATCTGCTGGTATATGGACTCCAGCCTGTCCTGGTCCAGAGCCAGGCCTGGATAGATAGCCTTTAAACTCTGCAGTACCTGGCTGTCCTCTCCAACCCTTAGAACCTCCTCAATATGTTGGAAAATCCTCTCCCTTATTTCCGCAGTAGCCTTACGGGTAAAGGTCATCACTACGATCTCTTCAAAATTATAGCCACTGAGAATAGCAGCAAGGTACTCCAGGGACAGGCGGTAGGTCTTACCTGTACCGGCACTGGCTTTTAATACTTTTCTCATCTTCTCACCACCCGGCAGATATCTCTCATACTACAGTAATTACAGAGGGAAGCCTTATATTCAAAAGAATACTCGCTAGCCTGGAAGAAGACCTCCACTGTTTCTTTAATTTCCCCCAGGAGCTCCAGTTCCGTCCCCTCCCGGCCTGTTTCAAACTTTTCCTCAAAGACATTATAGATACTCTTCTCCACTATAGCTTCTTCCTGCCTGCCTGCTTTAAGCAATAAAGCATAGAAATCAAGCTGCTTCAGGCTGCCTGAACCGGTTTTAAAATCAATGAGATAGGATTTATCTTTACCTTTTATGAATAGATCGATACGGCCATTGAGATAGATACTGGTAAAACCATTTTCATAGATATAATCGGACTTCACTTCCTCCGGTACCCATTCAGCCTGGAGTTCTATTATTTTATCACCCGCCCTGGCTGCAATGCTCCTGAAAAAGCTGTTCAGGGATTTCCCGATTTTAGGGAAGAGGATATCCTCATAATATTTGCGGTAATAATTGTTTATCTTCAGGGCAGAACTCTTTATTTTCTCTTCGACAGTCTCCCTGATCATATCTTCAGCAGGGGGCAATTCCCTTCCTGTCTTTCTGATTATTTCAAGAAATAACTCATGGACCAGGTCACCCAGAAAAATAGGGCTTATCTCCTTACCTACCTCCCTTATCTCTTCCTCCAGGCGATGAAGGCAGGCCAGGAAGAATTTATAATAACAATCCCTTAAAACCCCATATTTATAATAGGCCAGGGAAAATTCCTCCGGGAAATCATTTTCTTCTATAAAAAGTTTATCCTCTTCAGTAATAGCGTTATCCAGCCCCTTATTAAAGGCCTCTCCCCTCTCCGGGAAGAGCTTTCCTATTATTACATGATAATCTTTAGCCTTTAAAGGGGCTTCACTTATCTCCAGGCCATATCTTAAAACCAGTTCCTCCACAAAGGGGCTGGAACTGATATTCTCCTCCAGGTTATTCAGGACAAAGATAACCGCTTTACTGCTGCTGAAAATATGGCGGAAGAAATAATACCTCTCCTTTAGCCGCTTCAGCTCTCCTGTCTCCAGGCCGTTTTCCTGCCTCTGTTTTTCTGTCAGAAGGAATCCGCCACTGGCTTCTACCGGAATGACCCCCCTTGATGCATTCAGGATAAAAAGCCAATCCCGTTTGGTATGGGCTGCTGTCACCAAATCAGAGATTCCGGTATAACTGTTATCAGCAACTCTCTCAATCAAATTAAGCTTTTTATACCTCAAGTAATTTAAGACAAGGAGAAAGAAGCCGGTAATTTTTTCCGGAAAATACCTATCCCAGGAACTGACTATGCCCATCTCTTCAATTGAAACAAGTTCCAATAAAGCATCAAAAAACTGGGTAATATTATTGCTAAATCTATTCTCATCCAACCTTTCCAGGTCAATCTCCTCCAGGAAAGCTATGAAGTCCTGCAGGTTTCTACTGGCATAAAGCCCTTTTAAATCGGCAAAAATCCTTCTAAATTTAAGCAGCCTATCACCGTAACTATCCAGCAGTCCTTCACTGAGATAGGCATAATTATCCCCGGCCACTTGCTGTAAATTTTTCAGGTCCACGATTCCAAGGTTGTAATAATGCCGGAATCCTTTCTGATAGGAAACTCTTAAAAGTGTATCCATCTCCAGCTTTAATTCTCCACCGCTCCTGTCTGCTGTAATGCACAATTCATACAGACTTTCCAGAAACCTGTAGAGCTCTGACTCGGTGAAGGGAGTTTCCTTTTCTATCTGAATCCTGTCGGAAGATAATAGCCTCTCGTACTTGGTATCGGCAAAACCGGCATCCAGTATTGCAGGGGAAGAATCCTGAAGATCCTTCCTTTGCTCCAACATATGCAACAGGTTCACCAGTTGTAATAGATCCTCCTCTGTAGAATATGATTCTATCTCTGTTGGAGGATTCTCAGGTAAAGTGAAAGATTTAATCCTGAAATTTTCCCGATCATAATCCTCTTCTGCCAGCTGTAAAATTAATTCCAGCCCATGGCCGCATTCCTCTAACCTCTCCAGTAAAAGCTTCTCTTTGGGAGTAAAATTAAGGATATTGACAAAGGTTATCCCCTCATAGCCCTGCAGGAGATAATCATCAAAATACCGGAAATCAAAAGCCAGGGTGCTGTCAGTATAACCCAGTTCCTCCATCCTCCTGCAATATCGTTCATATAAGTCCCGATAGAGCTTATATTTTTCCTCCTGCCAGCCCTGCAAACCGTCCAGTTCCTCAACCAGGTACTCATTTAACTCAGCAAAAAATCTGAACATTCCTGCAGCCAGTTCAATAAAGTCAAAATAATAAACAATACCCAGGCTTTTCTTCTCCTCCCTTGTCAGGAGTTCATAGAGAAGCAGGGTCCGCTTTTCTTCCCTTAAAACCAGCCTGCCGGTGGGAAAGAGGTTTTCTTTCAGATCATCCATGCTGATAAATAAGCTTTGCTTTTCCAGGAAAGGCCGCTGATAGTATTCCCGGGCCTTTTGCAGATTCCCATAGTTATCAAAGACATATACCCGGGCCCCTTTATTATCAATGGCCTTTTCAAATAAATTATCCTGATAATCAAGAAACTTAATCTGCATAAGCATCTAACTCCTATTTAAAACATAAAAATTATTTTATATTCTTTATTTCCTGCTTTTTGAATGCTTATCTGTATTATATCATAGTTAAAAATATATTTAAATTTCCCAAAGTTCGTCACCTTTTTGAGGTGCATTAATATATATAAATAGAGGACATATAAATACGTGATACGTTGATAAAATTACGGTAGGAGGGGATGTTTTTGTTATCAAGAGAAGATTTTCTTAGATTATCTCTGGAAACAAACCTTTTTTTCCAGAGAATCATGAAAGAACACCTCTTTTTTATAGAAACCAGTTTGCAACCTATAGAAACTGCCAGGATAGCAGAAGCAGACCGTTTAAAGAAAAATTTCGAAGAACTCCTGGAAGAGTCAGTTGATTATGCCCAAAGGATCAATTTATCTGAAGAGGCTATCCATTCAAATGAATTTGTAACTCCCTATACCTTAAAGGCAGAAAAAAGAAGCTCCCGGTTAACCGGGGCCAGCATAAATACAGATATAACAAAAAGGGAGCTTGCTTTATTTGGAACCCAGGAGTACTATACCGAACGGTTAGATTTAGACATCAGGGATCTCAATGCCAGATCATTAAGCCTGCTTCAAGAAGTAATTAACTACCAGAGGAATATACTGGCCCTTTCCCTGCGCTGTGAAATATTTATTACCCTATATGCTGATCTGCTCTCACATGTCACCCAGGAAGCAGAATATTACCAGGAAAGATTAACAGCCCTGCAAAACAGGAGATTGCCAAGAAGAACTCTCTGTGAAGAACTTAACTTCTGGAATCATGTAATGGGAGATCATGCCCGCTTTATCGCCTGTATGTTGGATCCAACTGAAGTGAGGCTCAGGGAAGCAGCTGAAAATATTGCAGAAAGATTTGATATACTGATCGAAAGATGTATGAGGACACCGGAAAGGGAGATAATCGGGCGGAGCCTGGCAGCTACAGAAAGAGTCAGAAACTTTAAGAGGGCCGCAACAGAGGGGATACTGGCCTGTGAAATAATATCCATAATTCTTCCCCTTCTGGCAGATCATGTGCTCCGGGAAGCCAATCACTATCTCAGGATTTTAAGGGAATATTAATAAATCATTAAGGCTATTGAGAATCTTCCAATAGCCTTAAAATTTATTGCAAGTCTTATACCATATTTTCATATAAAAAAACCTTCCCTGAATAAGGAAGGCCTGGTTAATGTAATATCAACTTTTCCGCAAAATCTTCTCCATGGGTTTCCCCTTTGCCAGCTCATCTATTAACTTATCCAGATAACGGATATTCTGCATCGTTGGTTCCTCTATATCTTCGACCCGGACACCACAGATTACGCCTTTAATCAAACTGCGTAAAGGATTTAATTGGGGAGCCTCGGCAAAAAAGGTCTCAAAGTCTACCTCTTTTTCTATCCCGGCTTCTAACTCATCCTGGCTATACCCTGTCAGCCAGCGGATAATTTCATCAACTTCTTCTTTAGTCCGACCCTTTTTTTCCGCCTTGGTAACATAAAGGGGATAAATTTTTGAAAAACTCATCTTATAGATTTTATGTGTACTCAAATTACACCCTCCGCCCTTCTGATAATCTCTTTAATCCTGTTGATCTGGCTGCTATCCAGTGCTTTGACCGGCTCCTTGCAGACTGCCTCAATCCCTGTGCCCATCAAAGCAGCCGCCTGTTTGATAGCCGGGAAAAAGGGTTGTGAAACTTTATATATCCCCATCAGGATACTTATCTTTTTGCTGTTACGGGCAATAGTGGTAAAATCCTTATCCTGATAGGCTTGATATAATTCTGCAAAGAGGACTGGTACTACATTGGAGAGGCCGCCAATTAACCCATCTCCTCCAGCCAGTAAATTGGGCAGGAAGTACTCATCAAAACCGGAATAGACAGCAAAGTCCTTTTCCGGTAACCCTTCCTTTACCTCTGCAATAATCTCCCTTGTATTACTTATCGAATCCATTGTATCCTTGATTCCCTTGATATTATCAAAATCCCTGGCCAGTTGGTATATCAATTCTACCGGCATATTTACACCACTGCGGTCAGGGAAATTGTAAAGATAGATATTCCCCTCAACGTTTTCAGCAATCAATTTATAATATTCATACAGGGTCTCCTGGTTAAACTGGAAGAAATAAGGGGTAATCACGGCAACACCATGTGCTCCCTTTTCCACTGCATACTGGCTCAGTTCAATTACCTCATCAACCACTGTCCCACCAGTTCCGATTAAGACCGGAATCCTGCCGGCTACTGTCTCCAGGACAAAGGAAATAAAGTCTTTCTTTTCAGCCATACCCATGGCAAAAAACTCACCGATGCTGCCTAAAAAGAGTATTCCATTCACTCCAGCATCAATTAAATGGTTAATATGCCTCTCATTACCTTTATAATCAATTGTCCTGTCTTTATTAAATACTGTAATACTTGGTGTGATGATTCCCTTGATCAAATCAATCCCCCCAATATATTTATTGGCCTATATCCGGTTCTTTCGTAATGTAAGCACCCTTCATCCCTGAAGTGGCCAGTTGTGTATACAATCCAAGAATACCCCTGGTATACCTGGGTTCTGGCCTTTCCCACTTTTTAAAGCGCTCTGCCAGTATTTTTTCTATCTCTGCACCCTCTTTTTTCTCACCATTTATACCAACTATATTTAAAGAACGGTTATTTATATCTATCTCAATAAGATCATTATCTTCAACAAGAGCTATCGGCCCGCCTTCCACAGCTTCAGGGGAAACATGGCCGATGGCCGGCCCCCTGGTTGCACCGGAAAAACGGCCGTCTGTTATGAGGGCTATGGAACTGGCCAGTTCCGGATCTGAGGCAATGGCCTCAGTAGTATAAAACATCTCCGGCATTCCGGAGCCTTTTGGCCCTTCATAACGGATAATGATTACATCACCTGGCTTAATCTCTTTCTGCAATACCGCCTCCATAGCATCCTCTTCCCGGTCAAAGACCCGGGCTTTACCGAGTAGATAACACATTCCCGCCGGTAAGGCAGAATGTTTAACAATGGCTCCATCCGGAGCCAGATTACCCCGCAAGACTGCTATGGCGCCTTCCTGCTGGATCGGTGTATCTACCGGAAAGATTACCCTGTCCGGGTCAGGCATATTCTCCGGCCTTTTCTCCATACCCTTCAGATAGGGGAAATCGGCAAGAGACTCCAGGTTCTCACCCAATGTCCTTCCGGTTACAGTCAGGACATCCAGGTGTAAATGTTTCTTTATCCTCTTCATGACCTCCGGTACACCACCGGAATACCAGAAGTACTGGGTTGCATACTCCCCGCTGGGGATGGTATTGACCAGGAAGGGTACTTCCCTATGAATCCTGTCAAACAAATCTGCATCCAGTTCAATATCCAGTTCATAGGCAATAGCAGGTAAATGTAAAAGGGCATTACTGGAACCACCAATGGCAGCATGAACTGCAATGGCATTTTCAAAGGCCTCTTTTGTTATTATATCCCGGACAGTGATACCTTTTTCAACCAGATACATCAAATAATGGGCTGCCAATTCTGTCATCTGCTCTAAATAGGGTGAATCGGCAGGTATTAAGGCCGCACCCGGTAAAGCCAGGCCAAGGGCCTCAGCCATTACCTGCATAGTGGAAGCTGTACCCATAAACTGACAGGCCCCGCAGGTAGGACAGGCTGCAAGCTGGGAAGCCAGATACTTCTCTTTCGGTATCTCCCCCCTCCTATACTGGGCATAATACCGGGCTGTCATATCAACAGTGGTCCCATCCTTGCCGGGAGCCATGGAACCACCCGGAACATGGATTGTAGGCAAATTAATCCTTCCAGCAGCCATTAGATGCCCAGGTACTGCCTTATCACAGGAAGAGATCATCACTAAACCGTCATGTGGGGTCGCCTCAGCCTGGATCTCCACCATATTGGCAATCATTTCCCGGGAAACCAGTGAATAATTCATCCCATCATGGCCCTGAGCAATACCATCACACATATCACTGACATAAAAGGAAGCTCCTTTTCCTCCCCCTCTGGCCAGACTCCTTATAGCAACCTCTACCAGTTTATCGAGGTGGAAACTACCTGGATGGCCGTAGCCATATGTACTGCTGACCATAATCTGTGGTTTTGCCAGGTCCTCTATACTCCAGTCCATTCCCAATTTAAGTGCATCCAATTCTGGCCCGATTTCCCGTATTCTTTGGCTTTTTAACATATTAACACCCCTGCCTCCTATTATTTTTGAGTAGACATCTTCTCTATCGTTCTATCCAGATGCTCTGCCATCAGCTGTTGTGCTTTAGTCACATCCTCCGCCTTGATGGCCTCAATTATTCTGATATGATAATATAGTCCATCAGTATTCCCTAATCTCTCCACAATCTTTTTCATTGTTTCCTCTAATATATCATTTATTATATAGTTCACCTTGTTCAGTATAGGATTATCGGCCATATGGGCCAGGGCCATATGAAACTTTAGATCCAGCTGTGCAAACTTCTCCAGGTCATCTTTATTTTTCTCCATATCATGATAGATTTCTTCCAGTCTTTTAATATCATCCTGGGTGGCTTTTTGTAAAGCAATCCCGATAGTCCCCACTTCGACTATCTTCCTGTATTCCAGGATTTTTATTATATCCGGCCTATCCAGCAGGAAAAAGGGAAGCATTTCATTAAAATAGGATTCAGCCAGGGAATCCCGGACAAAGGTCCCCTCACCATGCCGTACCTCCAGTATACCAAGAGCTACCAGTTTATGGATGGCCTCCCTGATACTTACCCTGCTGACACCCAGGATTTCGCATAACTGGTTTTCGGATGGGATTTTACTTCCCGGTTCCCAGTCACCTTTTATGATTTTCTCTTTAAGTTGCTGAAAAACCTGTTCACTGATACTATCCCTCTTGAGCCTTCTCATTTTAATCCTCCATGTAAACTTGTAAGATGTATTACAAGTTCATTGTATATGAATAACCTAATGTTGTCAATTACTACCCTTGTTTTTGTAAGTATCCCTATTTTTTTAGTATTATAAGGCTA
>JANWJZ010000048.1 GCA_025451675.1 Halanaerobiales bacterium
CCTTAATCGAATTACTTTTGGTTATTGCTATTCTCGGTATACTGGCAATACTGGCTATCCCCAGGTTTCCTACCTATCAGGATTCAGCGAGAAAACGGGTTGATGAGTACAATAGACGGGCTCTAAATACTGCAGCAAATAGATATATAGCTGAAAAGGGTTTGCCGTCCAGCCCGGAGGATTGGGATGGGACAGCAGGTCAGAATTGGGAGGATTATTTGAGCGAATGGCCGGAAAACCCTGCCGGTGCTGCCTATACTGTAACAATTGATACCAATGGAGATATTACAATAAAACCTTAAGGGGAATAAAAGATGGTGTATAGTGTTGTTTACAGGATTATTGTTTTCATAATCGGACTTATATTCGGTAGTTTTCTTAATGTCCTTATTTACCGGATTCCCAGAAAGGAATCAATCGTATTTCCTGCCTCACATTGCCCTGAGTGTAAGGAAAGGTTAAAAGCCAGGGATTTAATTCCTGTGTTCAGTTTTATTATAAAAAGGGGAAAATGTACATATTGTGGAGAGAAAATAAGCCTGCAGTATCCAGTAGTTGAATTATTGACTGGATTTTTACTTTTATTATTGTTCATAAAAACAGGATTAAATAGCAGGTTTTTTGTCTACTCTTTATTATTCATGGTCCTGATAGTTTTATCTTTCATAGATCTTGAACACATGATTATACCCAATAAAATAACTTATCCTGCCTTTATTATAGCCATAATATTTTCCCTCTTTTTCGATCATATTGAGTTCACATCGGCTTTAATCGGTGCCTTGATTCCTGCAGCTGTATTTCTCTTAATTGCTCTTATATACGGCAAAGGGCTGGGTATGGGGGATGTGAAACTGGTTGCGGTTATCGGTGCTGTAATTGGCTGGGAATATACCTTCCTTGGAATAGCTATCGGTTCTTTACTGGGTATTATAATTATATTACCATTGATGATGGCCAGGATTATGGATAGAAAGACCAGGATTCCCTTTGGCCCTTTGATAAGTGCAGGTACTGTTATCAGTATCCTTTTAGGCCAGGAGATTTTTGCTTTCCTTTATAATAATATATGGAAAGGATGAATCTCTATTGAAGCTAATTAGCGAAGAAGCCTTTTCGCTAGTTGAGCTTATCCTTGTTATAGGCATAATAAGTTCTTTAATTCTCATGGTTTCACCCAGGATAAATTTAAATAAATATCAAATTGATAAAGAAGCACAGGCAATATATTCTGTCCTTCATAAAACCCGGTATATAGCCATTACTGAAAGTGAAGATTATTTAATCTGCCTCCTGGCAGGCAACCGCCTGGGCATCAGAAAAAGTACCGATAGTACTTTTCAGGAAATCATAGAGATTGCTGATAATTTGTTTATCAACTGTACCAGAAAAGATAATCAGTTGAAATTTACACCATTGGGTACAGCTGTTTCAGGTTCTTTTATAATTTCCGATGGGACTTATAGCAAAAAGGTTATTGTTGCCGGCAATGGTTTTATCCGGATTGAATAGAAGGCAGGAGGTGTTTTCCCTTTGCAGAGATTCAGGGAAGAAAAGGGTTTTACCCTTATTGAGGTTTTAATAACCCTGCTCATAATTGGAGTTGTCTTTACACCCTTGCTTGTTTATTTTAATAACAGTGTTGTTTATACCAGTGAAGCAGGTAAGAGGAGCCAGGCCATAAAACTGGCCAATAATACAATGGAAAATATCAGGCTGGCTGCTTCCAGGGATTGGAGTGAACTGGATTTTGAAGCTAAAAAAAATTATTTAGATGTTTATATAGATAAGGCAAAATACAGCCTGCTGGCTAATGATTATATCATCAATCTGGAGGCCTCAGCTTCACTTGATCTTGATGAAGATGGAAATGAAGATGGCAAACTTGTTACTGTAAAGGTTTTCTGGGATAATAAAAAGAAGTCCATAGAGTTAAGTTCTCTGGTGATGAAATGATGAGAATATTAAAGTGCGAGAAGGGTTTTTCCCTGGTTGAAGTTATCCTGGTTATGGGCATAATTACCCTCATGCTGACAGTCCTCTATGCTGTTTTCATGAATAGCAGCAGTGTCTATGATTTCAATACGGAGAAAATTAGTGTACAACAGGATCATAGGGCTATCATTGAACGCATGGCCCCGTATATCAGGATGGCGAAAAAGATTACTATTAATGAAAGCTATGATAGCAGTAATGATAAGGTAAGGTTTGAATTTACGCCGATAATTGATAGTCCTTCTTATAATGGGATTGGTTTTGGAATAAAGGAGAATGGTGAATTTTACTACCGGAAATGTATTGAAACCAGTTCCGGTGATTTCGAGTGGGGTAACCGGATGACCTTTATAAATAGTAGAGTGAGTAGCTTTGAACTAAGTCAGGATGATGGCAAACTGACCATCTCTATAGAATTGCTAGAAAAAGGCGGCAATAAATATGTCTTTGTAGACGAATTTTACCCCAGGGTACCTGATCAAGGTGAAAATGGGGGAGAGAAAGAATGAACCTGAAAAAAATGAAGAGACAGGATGGTTCTGTGTTGATTACCGGCTTAATTTTTATGCTGGTCCTGATTATCCTTGTCGGAGCCTTATCTCTCAGTCTTAATAGTGAGTTAAAAATAGTGAATAATGAGCATAGGCTTGTTCAGGCTCAATATTATGCGGAGTCAGTGATTAATTATGCCAGTTTTTACCTTGAGGAAGATGTTTCTGAAACAGCCAGTTTCTGGACTGGAACCGGTGAGGTAAATCCTGGAAAAGCAAAAGAAATAATTAATAAATTGAAAGCTCCCGATTTAGAGATAATTAGTTTGCGCAGGATGAAAGACAATGAAAACTACATCCTTTCCACAAATATAAGATATAAGGGTGTCAGGGACAATTTAATGGTTACTTTTGCTCCTTTCCATGAAAGGTTGGGTATCTTTGATAAAGCCATGGCTGCTGGCGGCAATGTAAATGTTAACGGCAAGACTAAAGTTGATGGCCCTGTTGCTGCCGGCGGGGATGTAAATAACCAGCATAATCTGGAGGGAGCTTCTGATATACAGGAGAATGCAGATATAGAAAAGGAACTGGCACTTCTGGAAGGATTTCTGGAGGAAGCAGTAAAAAATTCAGGAACCATCAGTATTTCCTCCCTTGAATATTGTGAGTATGCTACTGATAATGGTGACCATATTATTCTGGATATTGATGAGAAAATCGTCTATATTACCGGTAACCTGACCATGGATAAAAGCCTTTATATTATGGGCAGCGGTTTCCTGATAATAGAGGGAAGTCTTAATCAAAATAACGGTTTACTTTTTGCAAATTATAATTCCGATACCGGTACGTATACTGATGATTATGCTATCCTGTATTTCCGGACTGGAAATCCTAACCCTAAAATGGGTAATTTCAAAGGGGCTATGGTGGGCAAAAGAGATGTAAATATAATTACCGAGATAGCAAAAGGCTTTGAAATAATAGGTGCTGTTTATTCAGGTAATAATCTAAATGTCAATGAAGGTACCAATGTAAAACATGATGATGGCTTTGTCGAAGTATTGAAAAAAATGGCTGACAAATATGATATACCTGATGAAATTGTGATAACTACTTACAAGATGGTTGACTGGATGGAATTCTAGAGGAGGGATTTTTTTGGCTTTGAAAAGACGCTTTACAGCAATTGACATCGGAACGGACAGTATAAAAGGTGTCAGGTTTAAGAGGAAGAGTAAAGGTTTATTTATTGATAAAGTTGCCGTGAAGCACTTACCTTATGATTCCATCATAGATGGGACTATTGTTGATGATGCTGTAGTCAGTAACAGGCTCAATGAATTGGTACAGGAGTTAAAATGCAGGAAGGACAAAATTATAACTACTATACCGAATAATAATCTTATTATAAGGAATATGGAACTGCCGGAAATGGAAGATGATAACAGGCTGGCTGAAGCCATTAAATGGGAATCAGAAGATCATCTTCCTTTCCCGGTAGAAAGTGCTGTAGAGGATTTTAAAATCCTGTCCAGGGAAGATAACAGGGTACAGGTTTTACTGGTAGCCACAAAACGGGATGTAATAGATAATGTTATGAATGTCTTTGAAAGGATTTCAATTATTCCCAGTGTGATAAATATTCAGCCGATGGCACTTTTGTCCATAGCCGATTATCAGGATTTAATCGAAGATACCGTAGCCATTATTGATATTGGTGCAGCTGGTACCAGGGTGGTGATTGGAGATAGAAGGAACATCTATCTTTCACGTAATATAGATATTGGAGGAAATGAGTTTACCCGGATTATCATGGAAGAGGATAAGCTGAATTACAATGAAGCGGAAAATATCAAGAAAAGAAATGGGCTTCCGGAAGAAGACGAAATCGGGGAAAATTTTGAGCTGGCCATTTCCCAGATTGCAACTACCGGTTTAGGGGAAAGCCATAGCCTGCTGGTTCTGGCTAGAAATCTGGCCGATCAGATAGAGCGGAGCCTGGATTATTATAATGTGAAATACAGAAAAAAGGTAGACAAGATCTTTATTTCAGGTGGAGGTGCTAAATTAAAGAGACTGAAAAATATTATAGAAGACCGTATCGGCCGGGATATGTTTTCTCTGGATCCTTTTATAAATATCGGCTGTAAAAAAGGTATTGATTTGAGGGCAGAGGAATTAGCTGTTGCTATAGGACTTGGAATAAGCGAGGTGCTACCGGATGAAGGTTAATTTACTTAAAGAGAGGCAAAAGGCTTATACAATTAACTGGATCGAAATCGCAGTTATTATAAGTGTAGTCCTGTTTATTATGTCGATGGGAATTCATTATTATTTTCTTTATACCTCCAGCAAGGTTCTGGAAGCTGATCTTTATGCCCTGGATAATCAGATTCATGTCCTTTTAAGGAGAGTGGCTGAATATAACAGGCTGAAGGCTGAAGTTGAAGAACTGGAAGCAATAAAAGAAAAGATGGATAAATTAAAATACGTCTGGGCTGATGCTATAGTTGAATTAGGCTATGTTATACCAGAACGGACCATGGTAAACACTCTGCATATTGAAGATTATAATATGAGATTAAATGGTTTCGCAGCAGGCAATCAGAAGGTACTGGATTTTATAGATAATATGAATAAGTCACCGGTATACAAAGATATTGAGATAATTAACATAACACAGACCCATGATGTGAATTACAATATTGTTGCAGTTATTGAAACTGAAGAAGGTGAGCAATGATGATTAACAAGCTCAGTCGAAGAGAGAGAATATTGTTGATAATCCTTGCGGTTGTAGCTGTTATTGCCCTATATTATTATGTTCTTTATCTACCAATGGCAAATAAAATTGCAGCCCTGGAAGATGAGAAAATTTATAAAGAAAACCAGGTAAACCAGTATTTAATTACTTTAGGCCGGATGCCTGCCTTGCAGGCCAGATATGAAGAACTGAAACCATTGAGAAAACAACTGGTAACAATGGTTACCAGTGTTGACGGCCTTCTGCAGGTACTGGAAAATGCCTCTGCCAGATCCGGTGTCAAAATAACTTCTTTTATACCTGATGATAGGAATGATTATATACAGGTTAATATGATAGCTGACGGTACATATGAGGAGCTGGTTTTATTTCTTGATGGAATGAATAAATTAAAGGGACAGGTTGAATTTAAAAAGATAATCGTTGCCCGTAAAAATCAGGGAGATGATTCGCTGGATATTAATGGTACTATTATTTTGCATAAGGACCTTTTCCATGGTGGTGGTCAGAGATGAAAAAATCACATATTATTGTCATTTTAGTCATTTCGCTTATAATTATTTTTGGTGTCTTTTTTTACTTTTATTATTACCACGGAGAGAATGAAGCTTTACCAGTTGTAGAGCAGGGAGGAAGTCAGACTGAAGGGAAAAATAATAAAGAGGAAACAATTAATGAACGAGAAAATGCCTCTACTGAAAAAGATAAGGCCAATAATACGGAAGAGAATACAGGAAAAACTGTTCTAAGTGAGAATACAGAAAATAGTGTTTCTGAAGCCAGGGGAAAAGAGGGAGAGGAAAATACAGTAAATGAAGAAAAGGAAGTAAAAATACTTACAACAGCCCGTAGTACTTCCAGCTATAGGAAGACTTTCAGAAATCCCTTTAAAGATTATCGTATAGGCCCAAGCATTAGCGGAGAGGCAATAAGTATAGAGGCAATAAAAGAGATGGTTCCCTTTAAATTGAAAGGGATTATAGGTAATAATTATGGAAGATTGGCAGTTATTGAATATAACAACAGGACACGTATTATTAGAGAGAAAACAGAAATAGAAGATTTCTGGATTATTGATATACTGGATAATGAACTAGTTATAGTTTACAAGGGGATACAGTTTAAATTAGAAATGGAGAGTGGTATACTTGAGGAACTATAGAAGACTGATCATCTTCATCTGTTTATTTATCTTTATCGGTCAGGTTGGTATAATGGCTGCCAATGTTAAAATTAATATGAATTTTAAAGGAGCGGATATCCGTGATGTTTTAAGGACCATTGCTGAATTGGCGAATGTGAACCTGGTTACAGATAGTTCGGTAAGGGGAGAGGTTACTGTTCATTTAAAGAATTTAACCTTTGAAGAAGCCCTGACTCTTGTCACCCAGGTTCATGGCCTGGCCTACAAATGGTATGGTAATACTGTTGTTGTAGCAACACCGGAAAGGATAGAAGATTTGTATTCAACCATAGAAATTAGAACCGTTGCAGTTAAACATGCAGATTTACTTCAGTTACAGGATATACTCCGCAATCTTTACCCGGAGTTAAATATTGTGCCTGATCAGAGAAATAACAGGCTCATCCTCCAGGGTAAGGGAGAGCTAATTCAGGATGCAGAGAAATTACTTGCCCTGCTGGATACGGAGAAAGAGGCTGTAGCTGATGTTATTGCTATTCCTGCTGATAAAGGGGAATTTCTTTTAAATTATCTCCGTAAGGTTTACCCAGACCTCTTTGTTGAGAGTGATGGGAGGGGCAATTTTGTCCTTTATGGTTCTCCCTATGATCTGGAGAATGCCAGGTTGCTGCTCAGTAAATTGATGGAACAGTTGGGAGAAACAGCGGGAGATTATCAGACTGGAGATGTCGTTGAAAGCATCAGGGTACGCTATGTTGAAGTCAGTTATATAAAGGAACTGATTAATGAGATGTATCCTGATGTAAATGTAATTGCAGATAGTAAGAATAATCAATTAATCTATAGCGGGCCGGCATATAATTTGCAGAGGATAAAGGGATTGGTTTCCATCATTGACCTGGACTATGGCCTGGTGGATGATGAAGATGCTGCAGTAATGAGTGGAGCAGAGCGGGTAACCCGAATTTACCAGATTGATTATGCCACAATAGATGACATAGAAGGAATAATCAAGGAACTATACCCAGGTTTGCTTTTCAGGACAAATACCCAGAAAAAAGAGATTATCCTCCATGGCAGAAGGGATGAACTGGACGAAGTTGTTGCATTGCTGGAGATGATTGATACTCCCCGAAAACAGGTAATAATAGAAGTGAGGGTTGAAGAAGTCTCTACAACTGATTTGCTGGATCTGGGAGTGAATCCAGATGAGTTGTCCAGGATTGAACTTATTGATAAGAACAGGGATGGCTATATAGATGGGGTTGGATTAACATTTCCACAGTTTATCAGTATACTTGAAACACAGGGAAGAAGTAATACATTGGCCAGGCCAAGACTGATGACACTCAGTGGCGAAGAAGCCAGTTTACTGATTGGTGATAGAATTCCGGTTACAGTAGAGAAGGTAGAAGATGATAAAGTTATAACAACTGTCGAGTATATTGAGGCAGGAATTAACCTGGTATTTACTCCCTGGGTAACATCTGATAATAAAATAAATTTACGGGTTAATCCTCAGGTCAGCAGTATTGGTGAATCTATCGGAACAGCATTGCCCCCAATAAATACCAGAGAGGCAGAGACAAATATTCGTCTTGATGATGGTGAAACCTTTGCAATTGGAGGGCTTATCCAGGATGATATTATAGAATCTGTTAAAAAGGTACCAATATTAGGCGATATTCCCATCCTGGGACATTTATTTAAAAGTAGAAGTACACAGAATATAAAATCTGAATTAATTATCTTCATTACCCCCCATATTGTTAAGGAAGATGAGATTGTTGAAACCATTCAGGAGAACCTGAAGAGCAGGGAGATTATCAGTGAGAGTATAGAACAAATGGAAGAAAAATCTGCTACAATAGTGGAAGAAGAAAAAATCGGAATAGCACCTGAAGAAATATTAGCTATGGAAGAAGTAGAAATAATAAGAGAACAGGATAAAGGCGAAGAAGTGAAAGAAGAAGACGATAAGGCTGAGCCTGTAAATACAGAATATGATGTAGTAAATATAAGGAAAGAAGAAAATGATACAACAGGGCAGGAACTGGTCCTTTTAAGCAGTGAAGAGATTAAGGCTATTTTAGGCAAAAATGAAGCGAGGAGGAAGACTATTCAGCTAAACAGTCCAACAGAGAATCCTGGCAAAGAAGAAGAGAAGAAAGATAGTATGGCTGGACAGCGGTTACAGGAGGAGGAACTACCGAAAAAAGGGATTAATTTGGATAATTATTATCTCTATGATTATGTGCTGGACAGATTTATTACCATTGAAGAACTGGCGGAAATGTTTACCGTTGACCAGGACTTGATTCTGGAAGCAAATAAAGATGTAGAGTTGAGTATTGGAGCAAAGGTAAAGATACCTGTTGAAAAGTCCAGAATATATATCATGGAAAAAGGAGATACCCTCTGGAAAATCCATACTATTTACGGAGTCAGCGTAGAAGCCATAAAGAAGCTAAATAATATCGTGGATGAAAGTAATATTCCAGTAGGTACAATTATTATCATACCCGAAGAAATTTAAGTAGAGTGGAGGTTAGAAGGGATGAGAAAAAGGCTTTTGGCCTATGTTATCTTACCGATGATGATAGTGTTGCTTTTATCAGGCTGCAGATATTTTTGGGGAGGCAACTATCCTATACTGGCATTAGAAACTTTGAGTACAGTCAGTGGAAAATTAGACGAAAAAAGTGGTTTTGAATATTCATTGATGGGTACACTTCTTAATCATGGAGCGCCGGGTGAATTCATTATAAGAGTCTATGTTTTTGAAGATGGTAATTGGAAAAATAAAATAGTATATGGTCCTCTTTATATAAATGATAAGGCCGAGTTTAATATAACCTGGTATGCTTTAATGCCTTATCAGGAGAAGATCAGGGCAGAATTTTATGCTATTAAAAGAAATGGGGATTCAAAAAAAGAGTTTACAATAGAGTTTTAGTTAGAAGTTAGTAGTTTAGTATAGGCGGAGGTGAGCAAAAGAGAAAAAAGGTTATTTCTTTGCTATTAATAATCTTTGTCTTACTTATATTGGTTGGTTGCGAAAATGACAAAAAGAACATCCACCTGTAATTGAAAGTAATGCGAAACCAGAATACAATGTAGAAATTGGAGAGACAGTAGAATTTTATGTGAGATTCAAAGATCCTGATGGAGATAATGTATCAGTAGCAGTTACTTCTGAACCAGTCTATCTAGCAAGAATTTATAATGAAAGTACCGGCATATTTAGTTGGGTGGCCAGTGAAGCAGGTAACCACTGGATAAAATTTTCCGGTTTTGATGGTGAGGCAACAGCAAACAGAACAGTTTATATAAATGTAGATAATGGCGAAGATGATTCAAATGGTAATGGATTAGATGATAATGGTTCGGGAGATAATGATGCAGAAGTGAATC
>JANWJZ010000049.1 GCA_025451675.1 Halanaerobiales bacterium
GATTTGAACTCGGGACCTCTTGCTCCCGAAGCAAGCGCGCTGCCAAACTGCGCTACGGGCAGGTATTTCATCAACATTATCTATTATATTACTTCCTGGCCTATTTGTCAATAAAGAAAGAGAAAGAAAAAAATATTGACAGAGGATAATTTTTATGTTATAGTTACTTCAATAAATTAAAGTGTTAAAATGATAAAGGAAGGATTTTGCCATGAATAATAAGAGTAATATCCTGAAATCGCCGACAGGCATGAAAGCTTATCTTCCCCGGATAGCTCTGGAACTCAAGGAGCTGGAGCAGATGATTATGGATAACTTCAGCCTCTGGGGCTATCAGCCTGTATTGACTCCCACAGTGGAGTATCTGGAGGCCCTGAAGCTGGGGATGGGGGATGCCCTGGAGAAGGGGCTGTATAAGTTTATAGATTATGAGGGGAATATCCTGGTCCTGCGGCCAGAGATGACTGCCCCCATTGCCCGCTGTATTGCGGCCAGCCTTAATGAAATCAGGCTTCCCTTACGGGTCTCCTATTGTGCTTCTGTATTCAGATATGAGGAACCCCAGGCGGGGAAAAACAGGGAGTTTTACCAGCTGGGGATAGAGCTGCTGGGGGCAGGGGATGCTGCAGCTGATGCGGAGGCCATTATCCTGGCCATTGAATCATTGAAGAAAGCTGGACTGGAGGACTTTAATCTGGATATCGGCCATGTGGGATACCTCAATGGGCTGATCGCTGAATTGGGGCTGACGGAAGAGATGGAGTATGCCATTAAAGCCTACTTGAATAAAAGGGACCTGGTCGGCCTGAATAATTATCTGGCTGGACTGGAGCTGGAAGGTAAGGAGATTCTGGAGGAGCTGCCCCTCCTGCGGGGCCCGGTAGAAGTACTGGAGAAGGCCAGGAGGCTGGCGGATAACCGGCTCTCCCATGCTGCCCTGGATAACCTCCAACAGATCTATAATTATGTAGCCGATTATGGTTTCCTGGATTATATAACCTTTGACCTGGGCCTGATCCGGGGTTTTGATTATTATACCGGGGTGGTCTTTGAAGGATTTACCGGCGGCCTGGGCTATAATCTCTGCGGCGGGGGGAGGTATGACCACCTGCTGGAGAGGTATTGTAGTGTAGAGATTCCGGCCATCGGTTTTGCCCTCGGCCTGGAGCGGATCAGGCTGGCCCTGAAGAATCAGAAGAAATCCATGAGGCAGGAGAAGGAGAAAAAACTACTTATTTATAATGAAGATGACGGGAAACTGGCCCGGCTGGCCTTCAGGCTGGCCAGGGTTTTAAGGGAGAAGGGAATAGTGACCGTTATGGTCCCCCGGAGCCAGATTGAGGAAGAGTATCCCCCTGCAGATAGGTGGGAGGAAATGGCCTCAACCGGGAGAGTAGATGAGGTTTATTACATTAAAGACGGCGAGACCTTATTGATTAAGGAACTTTTGACGGGGCAAGAAAAGAGTATCCAATTAGTGGGTAGTTGGGAGGAGAAGATATGGGAGAACTGGTAATCGCATTACCCAAGGGTAGAATGATGGAGTCAGTTGTTAATATTTTAAAAGAGGCTGGCTTCATTTCCCGGGACCTGAATATAGAGGAAATGTCCCGGAAACTGGTCTTTAAGGATGAAGAGACAGGGAATTCATTTCTACTGGCTAAGCCTAAGGATGTGCCCGTCTATGTGGAACACGGGGCAGCAGATATCGGTATTACGGGAAAGGATGTCATCCTGGAGCATGGTAAGCGCCTGTATGAACTGGCTGACCTTGAGGTAGGGGCCTGTAAACTGGTGGTGGCTGTACCGGAAGAAAAGGGAATCAGCCGGCTGGAGGAGATACCTGAATATAGCCGGGTGGCTACCTCCTATCCCAATATTACCAGGGACTTTTTCCAGCAGCAGGGTATCCAGGTGGAGATAATCCAGCTTTACGGTTCGGTGGAACTGGCCCCCCTGGTGGACCTGGCAGACCTGATTGTAGATATCACTTCAACGGGGACTACTTTAAGGAAAAACCGGTTAATTCCCATTGCTACCATAACAGAATCCAGTTCCCGGCTGATAGTTAATAGTGTCAGCTATAAGACCAGGTTTGAGGAGATCAACGGATTGCTGGCCAGATTACGGGAAAGGTCCGGAAACTGAGGCCGGCCTGGTAACGGCGACTGATACTGGCCAGCCTCATGGGAGATACAGGAATAAGGAATAGGGATAATAAAAGGAAGAGGTGAAAGGAATGAATATTTTCAGATATCCCCGGGATAGGGAGGGGATTGAGGAGAGGAGATTAAAGAATACCTTTGATTTTCAGGATGAGAAAAGCCGGCTGGTTGAGGAGATTATCCTTGCGGTCAAGGAAGAAGGGGACAGGGCACTTTTCAGGTATACCAGGGAATTTGATGGGGCAGAACTGGAGAGCCTGCAGGTGAGCCAGGAGGAGATAGAGGAGGCCTACCGGCTGGTGGGGGAGGATTATCTCTCTTCCCTGAGGAAGGCCATAGAGAATATTGCCAGCTATCATGAGAAACATCGGCGGGAGAGCTGGTTCAGCACTGAGGGAGGTATGACAGGGCAGCTCATTATTCCCCTGGTCCGGGTTGGGGCCTATGTCCCCGGCGGCAGGGCAGCCTATCCCTCCTCGGTAGTGATGACCGTGGTGCCGGCAAAGGTGGCCGGGGTCGAGGAGGTAGTGGTGGTTTCTCCGCCAGATAAGGAGGGGAGGTTGAACCCCTATACACTGGTGGCAGCCAGGGAGACAGGGGCAGATGAGATCTACAAGGTAGGTGGAGCCCAGGCTATCGCTGCCCTGGCCCTGGGTACAGAGAGTATTCCAAGGGTAGATAAGATTGTCGGACCGGGGAACATCTATGTGACCCTGGCCAAGAAACTGGTCTATGGCCTGGTGGATATCGATATGCTGGCCGGGCCGAGTGAGATACTGATTCTGGCCGATGGGACTGCCAACCCGGATTTCATTGCTGCAGACCTGCTTTCTCAGGCAGAACATGACCCCCTGGCCGTTTCCACCCTGATTACCACTGATGGGGAAGTGGCCAATGCTACACTGAAGGCGGTGGAGAAACAGCTTAAGAACCTGCCCAAAAGGGAGATTGCCAGTGCTGCCCTGGAGAACAATGGCAGTATTATCATAGTGGAAAACCTGGAGGACGGTTTTGAGCTGGCCAATCGCTTTGCGCCGGAGCATTTTGAGATGATGCTGGCTGAGCCTTTTAAATATCTGGGTAAGATAAAAAATGCCGGAGCCATTTTTATAGGCGATTATTCCTCCGAACCACTGGGGGATTACATGGCCGGTCCCAATCATGTCCTGCCTACCGGCGGTACAGCCCGTTTTGCCTCTCCCCTGAATACAGATGACTTTATTAAGAAAAGCAGTTTCATATACTATCAGAAAGGGGAGCTGGCGGCTGTTAAAGATGATATCATCAGGCTGGCAGAACTGGAAGGGTTGGATGCCCATGCCCGGGCTATAAAGATCAGGTTTCAGTAAGGGTATTTAATAAAACTCCAGAGTAGGAAGGTGGTTCCAGGTGAAAGATTTTTTTCCCATGGTTGAGATAGAGAGGAAGACAAAGGAGACGGAGATCAGGTTAAAAATTAACCTGTGGGGTAGCGGCAATACGGATATCGATACCGGAATCGGTTTTTTCAATCATATGTTGGAGCTCTTTGCCTATCATGGTTTCATCGATCTGGCTTTAAATGTAAAGGGAGACCTTTATGTGGATGAACATCATACGGTAGAGGATGTGGGGATTGTCCTCGGCCAGGCCATCAGTAAAGCCCTGGGGGAGAGGAAGGGCATCAGGAGATATGGTGATGTTACCCTGCCCATGGATGAGACCCTGGTCCAGGTAGTACTGGATCTGGGCGGCCGGCCATATTATGAGGATAATCTACAGTTTTCCCGGGAAATGGTGGGAGATTTTCCGGTGGAACTGGTGGAGGAATTTTTCCGTTCTTTAAGCAATAATGCCGGGATGAACCTGCATATCCTGATGCACCGGGGTGGGAATAACCATCACCTGCTGGAGGCCTGCTTTAAGGCCTTTGGCCGGGCCCTGGATCAGGCCCTGACCATCGAGGAGAGACTGGGTGACAGCCCCCTTTCCACAAAGGGTAGCCTGTAAACAGCAATGGTTACAGGGCCAGGAAGCCAGCAGGCTAAATGGGATGTGGAGATAGGTGAACGATACTATTTATTATTTGTGAGGTGTTAATGATGGAGATTATTCCAGCAATAGATTTGAAGGATGGCCGCTGTGTCCGCCTGGTGAGGGGAGATTATGAGCAGGAGACAGTCTTTAGCCGGGAACCAGCCCGGATGGCCAGGTTCTGGCAGGAACAGGGGGCAGAGCGGCTCCATCTGGTGGATCTGGATGGAGCAAAGGATGGGAAACCCGTTAATCTGGAAATCATAAAGGAGATAATAGGTGTACTGGAGATACCGATACAACTGGGGGGCGGTATCCGTTCCCTGGAGACCATAGATTATTATCTCTCTGCCGGTATAGAGCGGGTAATCCTGGGTACCATTGCCCTGCAGAAACCGGCAGTGGTGAAGGAGGCCCTGGATAGATACGGGGCAGAACGGATTGTAGTCGGTGTCGATGCCAGGGGCGGGCAGGTGGCCGTCCAGGGCTGGCTGGAGACCAGCAGTAAAACTGTAGAAGAGATGATCCAGGAGATGAAGGAAATGGGGGTACGGACCTTCATCTATACGGATATCAGTAAAGACGGTACCCTGCAGGGCCCGGATCTGGAGGGATTGCGGAAATATAACCAGATTGCCGGTATCGAGCTTATAGCTTCCGGCGGGGTCTCCTCCTTTGCCGATCTGGAGGAGTTAGCGAGTATAGGCATAAAGAGTGTTATTGTGGGCAAGGCCCTTTATACCGGTGCCCTGGATAACAATATCCGGGAGTTGAGAAAGAAGCTAAGCAGAGAAAGGTAGGAAGGACATGGAAAAGAAAAGGTTAATTGCCTGTCTTGATCTAAAAGATGGCCAGGTAGTCAAGGGAGTGAAATTTGAAAACTTCCGCCGGCAGGGTGATCCGCTGGAGTTGGCCCTTTATTATGACCAGGCAGGAGTAGATGAACTTTTCCTGCTGGATATTACAGCCACTGAGGAAGGAAGGAGCATATTCCTTGAGCTTATAAAGGAGATTAGCAGCAGGGTAAGTATCCCCCTGGCGGTGGGCGGCGGTATCAGAAGTGTAGGGATGATTGAAAAATTACTGGAGGCCGGGGCAGGGAAGGTCTCTATTGGTTCTGCTGCCATTGAGGAGCCGGCTTTAATCCGGGAGGGGGTTGCTGCCTTTGGCAGTAAATCCATAGTAGTGGCCATAGATGCCAAAAGGAAGGTTGGCAGGACCATTACAGGAGCTACTGCTCCCGGAAAGGAAACCTCCGGAAAGGAAGCCCATGTAAATGAAACCAGCTGGGAAGTTTATGTCCAGGCCGGGAAGAAGGCTACCGGGCTGGATGTGGTGGAATGGGCCAGGGAAGTGGAGGAACTGGGCGCAGGAGAGATTCTACTGACCAGTATGGATAAGGATGGTACCAGGGACGGTTATGATCTGGATTTACTCCGGGCTATAAAGGCAGCAGTAAATATCCCCGTCATTGCCTCCGGTGGGGCCGGGAAGCCGGAGCATTTCCGGGATGCTTTTCTCATCGGTAAAGCCGACGCTGTCCTGGCTGCCTCTATTTTCCATGAGCGGGAGTTTACTATCGCTGAGGTGAAGGAATACCTGCAGGCTGAAGGTATTCCGGTCCGGCACTGAGTGAGGCCTTGCTTTGATAAATATCCGGCACATTGGTGAATTCCCGCCGGGAGCTGGCCTGTTTTGTCTGGTTTACAATATTTCAAGAATACGGGGTGTTTTTATGAAGGAATTACTGGAAAAGATAAAATTTAATCAGGATGGTTTAGTCCCTGCAATCGTGCAGGATATTGACAGCAATGAGGTGCTGATGCTGGCCTATATGAATGAAGAGTCCCTGCAGAAAACCCTGAAGACAGGGAAGGCAACCTTCTGGAGCCGTTCCCGCCAGGAACTCTGGGTCAAGGGTGAAAGCTCAGGGAATTACCAGCTTGTACGGGAGATAAAACTGGATTGTGATAATGATGCCCTTTTATTGCTGGTGGAGCCAGCGGGGCCGGCCTGTCATACAGGGGAAAAGACCTGTTTTTACCGTGATGTTACGCCCGGGGTCAGCATGGTGGATAAACCTGATGATATTGCCCTGGAGGAAAGAAAAGAGGACGCTCCCACTGAAGAAGAACTGCGGAAAGCAGGTTTTTTATACAGCCTCTATAATCTGATAGCTGATAGAAAGGATAACCCCGTTGAAGGTTCCTATACCAATTATTTGTTTGCGGAAGGTGTAGATAAGATCTGTAAGAAGATAGGGGAAGAGGCTGCAGAGGTTATCATCGGTGCCAAGAATGCCTCCAGGGGGGAGATGGTCTATGAAATTGGTGACCTTATCTATCATCTGCTGGTTTTATTGAATCTATATGAGATCCCCTTGCAGGATATTTTTACAGAGCTGGAGAAAAGAAATAAGTAGTAGAAGTCTTTTTATTGATTAGCGAAAGGGGATTATCATGGGAGGCAAAAGAAAAAAAGAGAAAAGCAGGCTGGCAGAGTATGGTAAAAATTCCTTCCTTTTATTTATATTGATGATGACTGCCAGTGTAGTAATTGGCTATGGCATCGGGTTTATAATTGGAAATGAGGTAGACATTTCAATAGAAAGCTCCAGTCTTCCTGGTGAACTGGGAAAGATAAATATTAGTATTATAACAGTCTTTATCTCTATCTTTATGGCTGTTTTTATACAGATAAATATTCATGAATTCGGCCATTATGTCTTTGGCAGGCTTGCCGGTTATAGATTGCTTTCCTACCGGTTTTCTATATTCAGCTGGGATTATGAGAATGGTAAAATGGTGTTTTCAATCAGGTTTAATAAAGGATATAGTGGCTTATGTGCCATGATACCCCCTGAAAAAGGAACATCGAAAATACAGGATATACTGTATAATGCCGGGGGTATAATCTTTAACCTGGTATTTTCTATTATTTTTCTGGCTGTATTCTTTTATGTGGAAGGTTTTCTGTCGGCTCTGTCTTTTACCATGGCCGTATTAGGAGTTATCATCGGAATCACGAATCTGATACCCTTTAGGGAGGCCAATATATATACAGATGGTAAATTTATATTCAGCATGCTTTTCAATACGCCCCTGGCAGCTACATTAAGAGAGTTTAATATCCTGCTTTCGCAAATGACTGCCGGTATTCTGCCCGCTGATTTGAATGTATCCCTGGCTGCTGCTAAAGAACACCTGGATGATAATGAGATATCTTTTCTTATATATGCCTATTGGAAAGCCCTGGATGAAGATGATGAAGATACGTACCTGGAAGCAGCCAGGTTAATGGAAGAAAATATAGATCTCTTTCCCTCCTATAGCATACCTGGTATCTACTATGAATTATGTTTTATAGCCTGTATATCTGGTGATGAGGAAAAGGCCAGGGAATATTATGAAAAAGTGGGAAAAACCCTGGAAAAGGACAGGGATATCAACGGTCTGCGGGTAAAAGCCTATTATGAATATTACATAAACAGGAACCCTGAAAAAGCACTGGTTTATGCCAGGAACGGTCTGGTTGTTAAGGATAAGTATCCCTTAAAGGGGTTGGCCTTATTGGAAGAGAAGCTGATTAGAAAGCTTCTTGCTGAGCTGGAGGAGGAAGAAAGTACGGTAGAAGAGGATAAAAGCGACAACAAGAAAGAGACCATTTGAGTGGTCTCTTTACTATTGAGCAGTATTTCAGATTAGTTAATATCGATACGCCTTACATTTTTCCGTGGTTCCGCTTTGGGCAGCCTGACTTCCAGGATTCCGTTCTCATATTTGGCCTTGATTTCATCTGCTTTTACATCACTGATGTTGAAGGAACGCTGGAACCTGCCGCTTCTCCTTTCTTTCCGGATGTAATTATTTTTTTCCTCTTCGATGATTTCATCATTTACAGCAGTTATGGTCATGTAGTTTTCATCTACTTCAATATTTATGTTTTCTTTATTTACGCCGGGAAGTTCCGCCAGTATTATATATTCATTTTCTGTCTCCTTGATATCGGTCCGGAA
>JANWJZ010000050.1 GCA_025451675.1 Halanaerobiales bacterium
ATTCTTTACTATAATATATTTTGGTTCTTTTTCCACTGACAAGGCTGAACCATCCTCCCTTATGATATCCTGTCCGTACATTTCCTCCATTCTGTTAATATTATAACATTTCTAACTGGCTTTTAGCAAATATCGCAACCATCCCTAATAAACTATTGTCCGGACAGGGCAGTCCTGGCATCCTCCTCCCCCTGTTCCATTATCCTCTTGATAGCCTTTATATTCCTGAAACCCCTTAATCCCGGCGGGTCCAGTGGAACTGCCGGGGCAATCCTTGTAATATTGATGACCCTTTTTCCCCTGCCATATTTGAGGCCAAATAGTTCCTGAATCTCCCGGACAAAACCATGAGGTAATCTATGCTGGTATCTATTCAATAAATCGATTACCTTATTTATCTTCTCTGCCTGTTTCAGATCACCATACATCAGGTGATGGGTAGCCAGGTCCAGCAGTTCTTCAATTACCTTCAAGGCAGGATAATAGCTTTCCTCATCATAGGCACCCCGGATAATCATCTCCATTGGGCGTAAAAAGACCAGATAGATCTCCCTGGCACCCCACTGGATGGCCTCCTTCAAAGGTGCATTACTCAGTGCCCCGCCATCTACATAATAATCTCCTCCGATCCTGATGGCGGGAAAGGCAACCGGATAGGCCATGGAAGCCAGGACTGCCTCCACTACCGGTACCTCTGAATTAAAATCAAAGATATGCAGGCATTTGCGGGTTAAATTGGTAGCAGTAACACTCAATTGGCATTCCCTATAATCAGAAAAACGCCGTTCGGCAGGGATATAATAGGAGAGCACCCGCCGGATCTCCCTGTTTGTATATATTGAAGGGATTCTGAAGGGACAGAAAAGATTATTGATAAAACCCGGACAGTTCAGGGTCAAGAAATTCCTGAAGGAATACCAGGCCTCCTCCAGAAGGCCTGCTATCTCCCGTCTATCCAGTTTATTATAGATAAATTCAGCCAGTAAAGCAGCATTCAGGGCCCCGATGGAGCTGCCAACCAACAGGTCAAAGCTTATCCCCATCTTCAATAATTGCCTGATAACACCGGCCTGATAGGCACCCCTTGCCCCTCCGCCGGAAAGCACCAGGGCAGTATTGATATCAGCCGCCTCCTGCCCGATCTTCCTGTATTTCAAAACCATTAACCTCTCCTCATTTCACAGGCAATAATTATAAATCTTCTTATAAAAATTCCAATTAGGAAAATTATTGAATTTTATTTTATTAATATAAAATTAATTAAGTATTACTTCTATATATCATTATATTTATCAGTCAGGCAATTGATTACAAAAATCCCTCCTGAATTGATACTGAAGGGGACAGAGAAGAAGCGGGCGGAATAGCATTTGACATTGAAAAGAGTTTTCAATTATAATAAACCTCAGGCCTGTAAAAACAGCAGAGATCAACGAGGAGGTGATTCTTATGAACAGGGAATATCTGATACAGGAAAAACCAATGAAGGCTATCTTAATCCTTGCCATACCGATGATTATCGGTAACTTATTTCAACAATTTTATACAATGGCAGACTCCATAATAGTCGGCCGCTTTATCGGTGAAAAGGCCCTTGCTGCAGTAGGTGCCTCATACGCCTTGACCAATGTCTTTATTTCCATTGCCATTGGCGGCGGTATAGGTGCCTCCGTAATCACCAGCCATTATTTTGGTGAGAGAAGATACCAGGAAATGAAAAAATCCATCTCTACTGCTCTGATATCTTTCCTGGTGCTCAGTATAATACTGAGTATTTTCGGCCTCAGCAGGAGTACAGAACTGATGGTTCTTTTAAATACACCGGAAAACATCCTGGAGATGGCCACCAGATACCTGGACATCTACTTTTACGGATTACCCTTCTTATTCATGTATAATGTCCTGGCCGCCATGTTCAATGCCCTGGGCCGTTCCCGTATTCCATTGTACTTATTGATTTTTTCTTCCATATTGAATGTTGTCCTGGATCTCTATTTTGTCATCTCCCTGAATATGGGTGTATCGGGAGCCGCCTGGGCCACCTTCATCGCTCAGGGAATTTCAGCTATACTGGCTTTCCTCATCTTCATCAGGGAATTATCATCCTACCCCTCTAAATTACAGGGTTTTTTCAGCACAGGGGAATTGAAGAGGACCACAAGGATGGCTCTCCCCTCCATATTACAGCAGTCAACGGTATCCATCGGCATGCTTCTGGTCCAGTCTGTAGTGAATAGCTTCGGCGCAGAAATACTGGCCGGCTTCTCAGCAGCATCGAGGGTGGAGAGTATCTGTATTGTCCCCATGGCGGCCCTGGGTAATGCCATGTCCACCTATACCGCCCAGAACCTGGGCGCCAGGCGGTACCAGAGGGTCCATGAAGGGTACCTTAGCGGAGCAAAACTTGTCGGCCTTTTTGCCCTGGCCTTCTGTATAATACTGGCCCTCTTCCATACCCCCATCATCTCCCTCTTCCTGGGTGAGGACAGTACAGAGCTGGCCATGCAAACAGGAACAGGCTTCCTGAAATTTATCGGCTGGTTCTTCATTTTCATCGGCCTGAAGATGAGCACAGACGGAGTATTACGGGGAGCCGGCGATACGAAGGTATTCACCCTGGCCAACCTGGTCAACCTTTCCATCAGGGTCAGTGTTTCTGCCCTCCTGGCTCCGCTCTTCGGGGTGGCCATGGTCTGGTATGCCATCCCCATGGGCTGGCTGGCCAATTTCCTAATCTCTTTCTGGGAATACCGCAAATACAGATGGAAGTACGTCCCTGTCACCACATAGGGCATTTCCTCAAATAATACTTCCAGGCAGATAAGCCCGGTTTTAAACCGGCCTGTCTGCTCTGGAGGTATAATTTTTTATCCTTATTAAGAATATTTTATCAAGCATGAATTTATAAAAAATATCTATTTATAAAAAATACCCCCAGGCAAACATCCAATAGTTTAGACTGTTTACCCGGGGGTATCATATTATTCTTTAGAGCATTTTTCTCTTTCAGGCAATTTTCCTGAGGCTTAGCAGGCTAAATTAATTCTTGGACCTTGCCTGATAGCTGGTATGCAGGAGGTCGTGGGCTTTTCCGCTGAGGGGTTCTCCCAGGAACTCCTTATAAAGCCTGATAATATCAGGGTTTTCATGGGACTTACGGATTGTATTGCTCTTATCGATACTGGCCAGTCCCTGAGTCCTCTTGATCTTGGTTTCTTCAGTCATCGGGATAGGCTGGCCGCCGCCGCCAATACAGCCGTGTGGACAGGCCATGACCTCGATCCAGTCATATTTGGATGTACCTGCCCTCACCTCATCCAGTAATTTGGCAGCATTATTCAGGCCACTGACCACAGCAATATTATAGGTCCGGCCGGCAATCTCAACTTCAGTCTCTTTGATACCCATGAAGCCCAATTCCAATCTTTCTAAAGGCTCACCAGTCAGGACTTCCTTGACGGTCCTCAGGGCAGCTTCAGTAACACCACCGGTGGTACCGAAGATAGTAGCAGCACCGGTTACATCGCCCATGATCTCATCATATTCCTCATCCGGCAGGTTCAGGAAATCAATACCGACTTCCTTAATCATCCTGGCCAGTTCTCTTGTTGTCAACACAGCATCGGTATCCTGGAAACCGCTATCTCTATGCTCTTCCCTGACTTTTTCAAATTTCTTGGCAGTACAGGGCATGACGGATACTGTAAAGATATTGGCTGGATCCACACCAATCTTCTCTGCATAATAGGTCTTGGTTATTGCTGAGAACATCTGCTGTGGAGACTTGGCAGTTGAAAGATGGTTTAAGAGATCCGGATAATTGTGTTCAGCATATTTTATCCAGCCCGGGCAACAGGAGGTAATATGGGGTAAGTTCTTATTACCCTTAATCCTACCGATAAACTCGTTTCCCTCTTCCAGAATAGTCAGGTCAGCACTGAACTCTGTAGAGAAGACCCTGTCAAAACCTAATCTTCTCAGGGCAGCAACCAGTTTTCCAGTAACAACTGAACCGGGCTCCAGGCCGAACTCCTCGCCAATGGACACCTGGATGGCAGGAGCAGTCTGTACAACCACATATTTTTCAGGGTCTGCCAGGGCCTCCCAGACCCGCTCGATTTCACTGACTTCAGTTAAGGCACCTACAGGACAAACTACAACACACTGGCCACAATTGCTGCAATTAATCTCATTCTGTGGTAAATCAAAGGCTGTAGAAACTACTGAATTAAAACCTCGTCCTGTAAATTCCAGGGCATTCAGCCCCTGTACCTCTGCACAAACCCTCACACAACGGCCACAGAGGATACACTTATTGGGTTCCCTTTTCAGGGAAGGTCCAACATCATCTATAGGCAGATCTCTCTTCTCTCCTGCAAATCTCTCTACATCATTTCTACTGATACCCATCTCATAGGTCAGGGTCTGTAATTCACAATTACCGCTCCGGTCACAACCCAGACAATCATCCGGATGGTTAGCCAGTAATAATTCCAGGTTCATTTTTCTGGCTTTACGGACACGGGGACTACGGGTACTGATATTCATCCCGTCTGCAACTGGGGCAACACAGGAAGCAAGTAATCTACCGTTATCCAGGTTCTCTACCACACAGATACGACAGGAACCGTGTAAGGAGAGTTCCGGGTGATAACATAAGGTTGGAATCTTAATCCCCAGTTCACGTGCCGCTTCCAGAACGGTGGTACCTGCTTCTACCTGAACTGTCTGTCCATCTATAGTTAAGGTGATTTTGCTCATCAAACGACACTCCTTTTCTCAATTTTCTACTAACCCTGTGCAATGGCGGAAACCGGACATTTTGCCGCACAGGCGCCACAGGCGATACATACATCTGGATCTATATAATGAGGTTTCTTCCGTTCCCCACTTATCGCATCAACTGGACATACTCTGGTACAGGCAGTACAGCCGATACAGACGCTCTCGTCAATTACATAGGCAGATTTCATACCCTCACAGACATTGGCAGGACAACGTTTTTCCTTGATATGGGCTTCATACTCTGCCCGGAAGTATTTCAGTGTACTTAAAACCGGGTTTGGAGCAGAACCACCCAGCTGGCAGAGAGAGGTTTCCTTGATATGGTTCCCTAACTCTTCCAGTAATTCCAGGTCGCCTTCCCGGCCTTCACCGGCACAAATCCGGTCAAGTATTTCCAGCATCCTCTTGGTTCCTTCACGACATGGGGTACACTTACCGCAGGATTCACTCTGGGTAAAGCTGAGGAAGAAACGGGCTACGTCAACCATACAGGTACTCTCATCCATAACAACCATACCGCCGGAACCCATCATGGCTCCAACTTCAGTGAGGGACTCATAATCGATGGGCAGGTCCAGTAAATCTGCCGGGATACAGCCACCGGATGGACCACCGGTCTGAACAGCCTTCAGCTCCTTACCATCCCTGATACCGCCACCGATATCATAGATAATCTCCCTCAGGGTAATACCCATTGGTACCTCTACCAGTCCAGTATTATTAATCTTACCGGTCAGAGCAAAAACCTTGGTACCCTTGCTCTTTTCCGTTCCAATGGCACTGTAGACCTCGGCACCATTGTTGATGATATAGGGAACATTGGCAAAGGTCTCTACGTTATTAATATTGGTTGGTTTACCCCAGAGACCGGAAACAGATGGGAATGGTGGTTTTGGCCTGGGCATACCTCTCCTACCTTCAATGGAAGCCATTAAGGCAGTCTCTTCACCACAGACGAAAGCACCGGCACCTTTCTTGATATGAAGGTTAAAGTTAAAACCGCTGCCCAGGATATTCTCTCCCAACAGGCCTAATTCAGCAGCCTGCTCCAGGGCAACCTCCAGACGGTGAATAGCCAGTGGATACTCTGCCCGCACATAGATATAACCTTCATCAGCACCGATAGCATAGGCAGCTATAGCCATACCCTCAATAATCCGGTGTGGGTCTCCTTCCAGCAAACTACGGTCCATGAATGCTCCCGGGTCACCCTCGTCAGCATTACAGACCAGGTATTTCTTATCACTCTTTTCCCTCCGGGTTAATTCCCATTTCAACCCTGTCGGGAAACCGGCACCACCACGGCCGCGGAGACCGGATTTCTTCACCTCTTCGATGACTTCCTCAGGTGTCATTTCGGTCAGGGCCTTTCCGAGGGCCTCATAACCGCCTACAGCAATATACTCATGAATACTCTCCGGATTAATCCGACCGCAATTGGCCAGGGCAATCCTCATTTGTTTCTTGTAGAAATCTATTTCATTATAGGAAGGAATACTCTCTTCAGTCAGTGGCTCCTTGTAGAGTAATCTCTCAACGATTCTTCCCTTCAGAAGGTGTTCTTCCACAATCTCGCTCACATCTTCTACATCAACCTGACAATAAAAAACTCCTTCCGGATAAACGATTACAATTGGCCCTTTCTCACAGAAGCCATGACAACCGGTGTCAACAATCTTAACTTCCTTCTGCAGGCCCCGTTCTTCCAGCTCTGCAACCATTCTCTCTTTTATTTTTCCGGAACCGGAGGAAACACAGCCTGTTCCGGTACAGATCAGGACATGAGAACGATAAATTGTTGCTTCCATGACTATTCTCCTCCCTCTTCCAGACGTGCTACTACTAAATCTTCCACTATATTACCATTAATAACATGTTCAACTATGATTCTCTGCACATCTTCTTTAGTAACATTACCATAGGTAATCCGGTCTTTTCCAGGTAACTGTACATCCAGTAATGGTTCCTTTTCACACATACCTATACAACCTGTCTGGCTAACGACTACATCCAGCTTTCTTTTTTCTATTTCCTGCAGAACTGCCTGCAACACCTCGCGGGCACCGGCAGCAATACCACAGGTTCCCATCCCAATTACAATTTTAGTTTTCCCTTTACTATTTCTGGCTAACATCTCTTTCTGGAGTTCTTCCCTTAATTTTTTCAGTTCCTCCAGTGATTTCATTTATCCTTCACCTCCATATAGGTCTTCCAATGCTTCGCTGATATATCCTCTCAGCCAGCCAAGAACTTCATTCTGGTTAATTTCGATTCCCTGTAGTTCTCTTTTAATCTCCCTGGTGTCCAGAAAAAATTTTTTTCCCCCATATATATGCTTATACATAAAATCAATACCCGGATTAAGGGCTATCAGTGATATGAGGGTACCCTTTATGTCTCCCATCGGTGGCCTGTCAATATGGCTATAAGAAAAAAAAGCCGTTACTACTGTACCTTCACCAACCCCGGAATCTACCTGCAGATCTCCCTCACATCTCCGGGCTGCCTGAGCAAAAAGGGCTAAACCAAGGCCCACTTCCCGGGTCTTTCTGGTAGTATAAAAAGGATCAGTAATATGCATGAGTTTATCTTCAGGAATACCCCTACCATTATCCCCGATCTTTATTGTCAATCTATCTCCTTCAATGTCTTCATTAATATAGATACTGATAAGAGTAGCATCAGCAGAAATAGAGTTCTGTACAATATCCAGGATGTGTAGAGATAATTCCCGCATAAGCTCACCGTTTTACTGAAAATAATAATTATTAGCAACCTTAATTAGCTGCAGCTTTATCTTCCTGCTCTCTGTACATATCCAGAATGGCAGGTATCTTATCTGGAGTCAAACGTCCATGTGTATCATCATTTATCATAATAACCGGAGCCAGCCCACAGGCACCAATACAGGCTACTGTCTCCAGGGTAAAACTCAGATCTTCAGTGGTACCACCACTTGTGATACCCAGCTCTTTTTCCAGGGCCTGCAATACCTCTGCTCCACCACGCACATGGCAGGCAGTTCCTGTACAGACCTTGATAACATTTTTACCTCTTGGCTGTAAATGGAACTGGGTATAGAAGGTAACTACGCCATATACCTGGGTAACAGATAATTCCAGGTAATTGGCAATCTCCCTTAAAACATCCTTAGGTAAGTATCCATATTCCTCCTGGGCTTCCTGTAAAATAGGAATAAGATAGCGTTCTTCTTTTGGATAATTATTAAGGATACTTCTTAATGGGGCCAGGTATTCTTCCATACTTTCCTTACCATGACCACAGACACAACCCATGTTTTCCAACCCCTTTCCCATAATATAACTTGTTATTTTTTTAACATATTTAGACATAAAAATAAAGCAAATTTTTCCAGGGTTTGTTAATTTTTTCACATTCCCTGCCTAACTTCATTATACTTTTGTCCCCTGGCTTTGTCAATAGCTCCGGAAGAATATAGAATTGAGGGAATCTTCTATACATTTCAGTCAGGAAAATCTTCCAACAGACTATATAGCTCTTCTGTCAGGGGAAAGCCTCTTTCCCCGCTTCCGCATTTGCCGATATCAGCCAGATAATGGCTGTCGGAACCGATGATAAAGGAATAGCGTTTAAGATAAGGGTGTTTCTCAAGGAATTTCCCCACATCTCTATTCCTGGATATCTCAATGAGGTCAATCTCTTCATCAGGTGGTATGAAACCCAGCTGGCCGATGACACTATTGGCCGGCCTATCCACATGGGCCGGGACTACCAGGCCACCCAGTTTTCTCACACCCTCCACCGCCTCACTGAAGGAAAGCCTGCTGGCAACGTTCAGGAGCCTTTCTTCCTTAGCGATATATTCATCACTTTCATCAGTATAGAGTTGATAGCCGAAAAACTCCTCGTCATTCTTTATGTCCGGCAGGTTCCTGTGTACTATCTCCTCCCATTCCAGGAGAGCCTCCAGAACCGGAAAGTAACATAAAAGATGCACTTCCTCTCTGGTCTCCAGTTCCATGCCGGGTATAAGCTTCAGCCCGCTCTCTCTGGCCAGCTGCATGGCTACCCTGACATTCCCTGCCGTATTGTGATCCGTTATGGCAATACAATCCAGCCCCACCCGCAGTGCCTCCCTGATAATATTACCGGGGGTCATCAGGAGGTCCGCACAGGGAGACAGGCAGCTATGTATATGTAGATCACATCTATAGTTCTTCCTGGCAGTCATTCACTATCTCCTATCCATCTTCAGGCCTATTACCAGACAACCACACAAATCCAGGCTATATACCGCCCGGATAGTAAACTATATGCCCAGCTCAATAAGCTTGCAAATTAATTTATAAGCCGTCAGCGGTGTCCTTAAAATAGTTACATTCTTTTCCCTGGCTCTCTCGATGGCCTCTTCCTCTACGGCAAAGTCCTCCACTACGATTACAGCGGCTACACCGGTCAGGCTGGCCACAGCCACTACATTCTGATGGCCCTGGATGGTTATCCAGAGATTTTTCTCTTCAGCCCTGGCCATGACATTGCTGAGCAAATCCCCCACATAGACTCCGGAAATCTCCACTTCCATGGGCCCTGCAACAATTACCTCTAATCCCAATTTCTCAACAAGTTCCTTAACCGTCATCTCCCATGATCACCTGTCCTTCTTTTCCTTTTTCATAACAGGCGGTAGCTCATGAGCCAGCGCCGACATCTTATCAGCCAATTCCCCCACCTGTTTTCTCAACAAGAAGATGCAATCACTTCTACTGGCCAGGCCATTAACGATATCCTCGGCCAGTGTCTTGCAATCCGGAGCACCACAGGCAGCACAGTCCAGGCCTGGCAGGAGCTCTATCTCCTTTTCCAGCTGCATAAATTTCGCCATGGCCTTTTCGAGGTCGCTATCCAGTTGCCCGATCCGCAACGCTTCGAATTTTCCCGGCAGCTCATAATTATATTGGCTATAATCCTGTTTTACCGGCCTGTGTCCTCTCACCTGGAGGCGGCGCAGGTTAAACCTCGCCTGGAAGGGATTGACTACATTAAATACCCCGCCAACACAGCCATAGTTACAGGCTGCCAGTTCAAAATATTTAATCCCCTTTATATTATTCCTGGAAATCTCGTCAAGTAAAGCCTTCACCCGGTGTATTCCTGAGACAGAAAGGCTCCTTTCCTGCATCGATTCCGGCATTATCCTCAGCTCTCCTCCACTCTGGCCCCAGCCCATACCCAGATAGGGAAGGCCATTCTGCTCATCTATTGGTTCAGATTCTACCGGATTAGTTTCTCTCCGTAATTCCAGTATGGCCTGATAGGCTTTGTCAACAGAGATAGCCTTATCCACATCACTCTTTTCAAAACCTACCGGGCTGAAGATGTTGGTGTATTTTGCCGGGCAAGGTGTAATAAAAAAAATCCCTATTTCCTCAGGGGAAATACCTCTGGCAATTGCATCCCGACGGGCCTTTTCTGCCATCACATCCACCGGCGGTTTGAAAGGTAACAGATGTTCTGTCAGTTCCGGATAAAGGAGCCGGACCAGCCTGACTACTACCGGACAGGAGGAGGAAATAAAAACACCGGGGTTTTTCTCCAGAAACCTGGCAGTCTTAATACTTAAGGCCTCCGCGGCCAGAGCAACATCCAGTACCTCCCTGAAGCCCAGTTTAAACATGTAATTCCTTATCTCCAGCGGGCTGATCTTCCGGAACTGGCTATAAAAGCTTGGCGGTATCAATACTATGGGATAGGCATAGTCCTCCAGATCAGCAAAGGAATCAGTCTTTGAATACTTGGCATGATAGGCACAGGTGCGGATACACTCTGCACAATCTATGCATAGTTCCCCCTTGATCGTTGCCTTCCCATGATGTACCCTGATTGCCCTGGTAGGACAATTCTTCACACAATTGGTACATCCTTCACAAAGTTCTTCCTTTAACAAGACAGAGTGCCTTTTCATCAGTTTCACTCCTTATGGACCCTGGCCATCCCGGGAGAGGAACACGTCCTCCCGCTTTCAAGCAATTATAAATTAACAATGGCAGTAATCTTTGTCGGCTGACCTGGTCCAGTCTCGATCTCAACATCATCAGAATAATGTTGGATATTATTTAAACCCATTCCAGCACCAAAACCCATATCCCGTATCTCATCATCAGCAGTGGAAAAGCCTGGCTGCAAGGCCTTTTCCAGATCCTCGATGCCCGGCCCGCTATCTGCAGCCACCACCTTTATCTGCTCCGACGAAATGTAGACCTTTATCTCTCCGCCATAAGAATGAATAATGATATTCATCTCCAGTTCATAGGCAACAATGGTTATCCGCCGGTTTTTATCTGAGGGGATCCCCAGTTTCCGGAGCAGTTCCTTTAAATTGCTGGAGGTCTCCCCGCCCCTGGCAAAATCTCCTCTTTCAATTTTATTCTCCAGAATCAATTTTTCCTGCAAGTGGCTCCCTCCAGCAGCTTAAATTTGGCGAATATTTTCTGAATTCAGGCCGGCCTTATACAGGAGGCCGCAACACTCAAACATTGGTTTTGGTGACATATAGAGGTTGATTCCTTTCTCCCTTGCCAGAGCTATAGTCTCCTCCTGGGGCCTTTTCCCTCTGACAAAAATTATAAACCTGATATCTGTCATTTCTGCTGTCCGGATAACCTGGGGATTGGTTAAACCGGTCAGCAGCAGGGTTTTTTCCTGTGAAAAGGCCAGCACATCGCTCATTAAATCACAACCACAGGCAGTCTCAATCTCATAATCCGGATCATCGATAACTACCAGTGGTTCCAGCTGGAGCAAAGGAATTATCTCCGCAAACTTCATTGGACTCTCTCCTCCATTCTTACATCTAACTTATAGTATACTTCATCTGAAAATATGGGTCAAGAAATTTTAGCTTTCCTGACGGTAAATCAGATAGGAGTAAACAGTGCTGGCTATGGAAGTAACAATGGTAGCAATCATGAAAATCCAGAAACGGATTATATTACTGAAAAATATACTCAGGAGTATAACTATCCCGGAAATTACAAAAAGCTTACCGGCAAAGCGGTGGGTCTTCTTCCAGACCCTTTCACTGGCCAGTGTCCAGGGAACCTTGAGTCCAACAAAATAATTATGCTTGACTTTCGGCATGTAATTACCCATGACAATAAATAACAAACCAACACCCGCGATTACGATCCTGCTGATATCAAGTTCATATCCCAGAGCGAAAGCTAAAGTCAGGAAGTGTAGCACAGCGAAAAGTATGATGGGAGCAGCCTTTATAGCCCGGTAACTGGAGGAAAACCTGGGATAATTCTCTTTCCGTGGGTCAATCATGGGCATGAATATGAGCAACAATAAAGTAGCCAGATTGAGCAATGGCAGCATGAAAGCACCCAGGAAGCGGCTGGCATAGCCATCCACCTCACCATGCACGTTCCAGTGAAAGGGTATCTGCTCCGGTAATCTGGAATACAGGACAAGGCTGCTTAAAAACATGAGTAAAATCAAGAGGAATAAATACCAGTCCTTCTTCAGCTCTTCCTTAAAATTGTATTTATTCTTCATCATACCCCTCCTTTTTTATTCGCCTTATAATCCTTATTCTCCCTCTCATCCTTATTTTCCTCACTATCCCCGAAAAAATCCAGTAACCAGCTCATAACATCCTGCAACACCGACGTATTCAGGGTATAGTAGATATACTGCCCCTGCCTCTCCCTATCCACCAGGTCTGCCTGGTAAAGGATATTCAAATGATGAGTAATACTGGGTTTGGTCATCTCAAAGCGTTCCGCTATCTCCCCTGCCGTCAGGTCGCCTTCCTTCAGGAGCTCCAGTATCCTGCGCCTGGTTTTATCGGAAAGTGCCTTAAACTGCATATTCAACTGACGCAGCTTCATTACCCCCTTCTCATAAAAATATATGCAGAAATTAGAGTTACATAGTAATTAGTTATTCTATAATATATTTAGTTAATTATCTAATTATAGTATATTTTATCTGTTCAATATTTGTCAATAAAGATTTTTTATACCCTGAATTCTTCTCCCGGGTCAGCAATGAGGCCAAATTCGTATTTAATCCGCCTGACTATCCTCCTGGCCGCCTGGCCGTCACCATAGGGGTTGACTGCATTGGCCATCCGGGCATATTCTTCTTCATCCCTGATCAGTTCTGTGGCAGCCTGATAGATTTTCTCTGCATCTGTACCCACCAGGCGCACCGTCCCGGCTGCTATGGCCTCCGGCCTCTCAGTGGTATTCCTCAAAACCAGAACAGGCTTACCCAGGCCCGGAGCCTCTTCCTGGATCCCGCCCGAATCTGTCAGCACCAGATAGCATCTGGCCATGAGATTAACAAAAGGCTCATAATCCAGGGGTTCAATCAGGTGTACCCGGTCCATATTCCCCAGGACAGCAGTAGCTACCTGCCGGACGGCGGGATTTAAATGTACCGGGAAAACCAATTCCAATTCAGGGTTCTCCTCTACCAGCCTCCTGACGGCCTTAAAGATCTCCTCCATGGGCTGGCCCAGGTTCTCCCGGCGGTGGGCTGTCAAGAGGATTACCTTCCTCCCTGCAAAATCAATTCCATCAAGTATATCATCATTAAAGCGGTAATCTTCCCTCACTGTCTGCAAAAGGGCATCAATAACTGTATTCCCGGTCACAAAAATCCTTCCAGCCGGGATATTTTCTTTTAAAAGGTTCTCCCTGGCCGCAGCTGTCGGGGCAAAATGCAGGTCTGCCAGTACTCCGGCCAACTGCCGGTTCATCTCTTCCGGAAATGGTGAGTATTTATTATAGGTTCTCAGTCCTGCCTCCACATGCCCTATTTTTATCTGCTGATAAAAGGCCGCCAGTGCTGCCAGGAAAGTGGTGGATGTATCACCATGGACCAGGACCAGATCAGCCTGCACCTCTTTCAATACCTTTTCCAGGCCTTCCAGGACCCTGACACTGATCTCAGTGAGGGATTGGCCGGCTTTCATTATATCCAGATCATAATCCGGGTTGATGGCAAACAGTTCCAGCACCTGATCCAGCATCTCCCTATGCTGGGCAGTAACTGCCACAATGGATTCTAGCTCCTCTTCCTTTTCTAACTCCTTGACCAGAGGAGCCATCTTGATGGCTTCCGGCCTTGTCCCGAAAATCGTCATAACTTTTAATTTCATCTTCTCCCTCCCCGGTATATTTATTTGCGCCGGCAATATAGGCTCCTTTTCTGAAGACAAAAAAAAACTAACAGGAAAAACTCCTATCAGTTCAACAGGCACTTATTCAGGCTAGCTTTTCTTTTTTGCTTTGAGCTGGTTCTGGAGTGCTCACCTTCGTTTTAAGCTCTTTGCCGCAATAAGTGCAGAGGCATTTGCCTATTCTGCTGGCAGAATAATTGTACTTTCTGCAATTATCACAGAAGATCTTGTACACTACTACTCACCTTCCTTCTGACGATATTGCATTTATTATTAAAATATATTCTATTTTGCTACAATCCATAGTATTATAACATATTTTTTCTGCCAGGTAAATATATTTTTTAGTATTTTTTTCTAACTTTTTAAATTCTCTTTTAATTCAGCAAGAAGCCTATTTATGACCTGGCTGGATTGCTGCTCCAGTTCCTGCAGGGCTTTCTCCAGCTTTTCTTCAGTGAGCCCATCCAGGTTTCTCTGTACCTGCATTACTACCCTTCCATCACTGGTCCGGACAGGTTTCAGGCTCATCCTGGCATTCTTCAGGGCCTTCTCATAGAAATTCCTGTATTCGTCCAGCCTTTGCCGGTAGTTTTCCTGTACTTCAACGATTTCTTCAATAATCCGTTCGATGAGGGAGCTATTCGCCCCACCCCTCAAACTCTCTACAGCCAGTATGGCCTCTTTCCTCCTCTGCAACTCATCGGCACTGGTCTGAAGGCCGATAGACTCCAGCAGCAAAAGCTGGGCCTGCTCATACAATTCCGGTTCATCTTTTTTCTGCAATTCCTCCCAGAGTTGTTCAGGGCCTATTTTAGCCCGATAAAAATCAGCCAGCAGCGGCCTCAGCTTTTCCCGTTGAAAAAGTGCCTTTTCCTCAGCACTCTGTTCACTATCCAGGCTATTTGCGCGCTCCAGGGCTATTTCATAGGCAGTTTTTAATCTCTTCATCAACCATTACCCCTTTCTAAATAGATCAAAAAATCTATCTTCATAGAGGTGAAAAACTCCCCAACTATCCAGTTCCCTTTTTAATACTGAAGGATCCAGGTCACCATTTTTAACCTTCGCAAACATCTCTTCTATCTCATTCTGGGCTATAATGGGTAACCCCTCCAGATTACGGGTCACAACTGGCAGCCCCAGTTCATTTATGCGCAGATACCCTCTGCTTTCATAATATGGCAGCTGGGAAGCATAAGCACTCTTCAGGATTAATAGCTGTATATATTTCATCAGGGAAACATCCCAGAGCTCATCCACGCCCTTAATAACAACTGCAAATCTCTCATTCTCATCTGTTATCTTATTCTCCAGACGGCGGAAGGTTTCCATAACCTTGTAAGGCACAGTCCGTTCAGTGGCATCTTCCCGCCTGTATCTCATTTTATAAAGGATTCCAGCCAGATCCGGATGTACTCTGGCCATCATCCTTAAAGCCTCTTTTGCCTCAGCACTGAACCCCTGCATATCCAGCAGGTATCCCGGCGTCATCAATCTTGGTTTTTCCCAGGAAATTATCCCCTGCCGTATCTTTGTCTCCGGGCCCTCATTCTTAAAGACTTCCAGATAAACCGGTTCTGTAAGAACATAATAATGAAGGGTGGTGGGTTTAGTAGTAGAAATCAACTCTTTCGGCTCCAGCAAAATCTCCGTTTCCCTCAGGGCATAAGCTATTCTTTCCGGGCTTTCCATAATCTCCCTCCCCTTAGAATCTTATCACAATGACTAACCATTATTACAAATCGTTACTATTATATTATATATTATTTATGTCTTAATTCAAGTTATTCCTGATTATAAATTCCCGTACTCTTAATCATTGTCCTTCTTTACGGTTAGAGAGAGTAACAGCTCCTGCCCCATACATAAATCCGCAGCGGAATTTCTTATTCCGCTGCGGTATTTTTAACTATCCTATATGCTCTTTCTATCCCCCAGGAGATAGTTCTTCATCAATACGAAAAATAAACCAGTAAAAACACCTAAAACACCGGCAATAGCCAGGTTAAATAATTTCCGGGGAGCAACCGGGCTATCCTGTACATAAGTTTCATTTAAAAACCTGAAAGGCCGGTAATTAAGTAGCTTATTTTCTATTTCCCTTTTCTGTTCTTCAAGCTTATTTTTCTGCCCAACATAAATATTAAGATTCTCGATCAAGCTTACTGTTAAAATACTCTTCTCTGTTGCATCCAGACTGGAACTGGCAATAAGCTCAATTTCTCCGTTTATGTCAGCTATCTTTTTCACGATATCCTCCAGCTCCATTTCTATATAAGCAAGATCCTTCTGCAGCTTCCCAATTTTCAGCTCATATTCCCTTTCAGCTTCCACTTTTAATGCATTGACAATCCCTTCCAAAATCCCTCTCGCCATTTGGGGATCATGATTTCTCAGTTTTATATCTATGATCCTTGAATTACTCGAACTTTCAACAGTCAGCGAATTGGCTATATATTTCTGTACTCCTGCCTCACTATAATCATAACCCAGGGCTCTCATAACAGGCAGGGACAGGGAATTGCTTTTTAAATATCTTGTTATATTGGCAGGATTTGAATAAAGTCCCTCCAGATTACTTAATTCAATGGTAACATTGGCCTGATAAACTGGATCTGCAATAAAAAAACTATATATTCCAGCTATGAGGATAAAGGCAAGGGTAATAAAACAAATGACCCATTTATTAGCCCAGATTTCCAGGATTAATTCCCGCAGGTCAATCTCTTCATAATCATTAACCGGATAATACTGATGCTTTGTATTCTCCAATGATAACACTTCCCTTCCCATTATTGTTGGTATGATAATCTGACACCCTATAATTCTACATTTTTACCCATTATCCTGCATTTTTCCCTTAAACACATCCTCTGTTCCCTTATATTAAAGCCTTTAATTCCTTTAAAATCCTGGTGGCTACTGGCGGGCAACCGGCTATACTTTTGCTGGCACCCTTTGTACAACTGCCTATGCCGATACCCTGAAATTCCTTACCCTTAAAACCCTGCCCGATATATAGTTTTTCCTTCAGCCTGCCCAATTCTCCCTCTTCATCCAGCCTCTTCAGGGCATGGACCAGGTTACCGAAACAGGCTGAACAGGCCTGGTCCTCTACCACATTGGAAGTTAACCACTCTACTTTTGCACTCTTCTTTATAACTCCTCCACCCTGTGGCTGGTTCAGCTCCTTTATCACTGCCTGCCTTAAATCTGCACTACCTATACCCAATTCTGCAGCTATTCTGATGTATGGTATATCATCTATCTCATAACCCAACAACTCAGCCACATAGCTGTCTACCAATACCGGGTCCTTCCCGACGATAATCCGGTTCATCTGCACCGGGTTGCCGCCTTCCTCAAAATCCAGGTCACCATAGATACCATCAACGATGACCAGATCTTGCCTGAGGACCTTATTCAAATAGGCAATGGGCCGGTGCAGGCCCATGGTATGGAATCTCCTCTTCTCACTATCCGGTATACAACCCTTCAGGTTCTTCAGGGCACAGGTTATCCTGGTCTGGCAATGGCCCTTTAAGACAGGTACATTAATCAGATAATCCACTGCCAGGGCCTCCCGGCAAACATTGAGCTCCTCACCGTTGACTTCTAAACTCACTGCAGCATCCCTCTGTAAATCGATGAGTTTGACTCCGTATTTCCGGGCCAGTTCATTATAGCCGCACACCTCAAAGGCCCGGCTAGTCCTGTCGCCAATCCAGGAACCTTCCAATACCACTATGTTACTGTATCCCTTTCCCTGCAGATATTCGATGATTCCAGCCACCAGTTCCGGATCAGTAGTGGCACCTTCTTCGGCCCTGCTGGCCAGGACCAGGTTGGGTTTAATGCCTATCAGGTCAGAGGGTCTAATCTCCTCCTCAATCCTGATCCTCTCCAATATTTTTTTTACCATCTTTCCTGGTTCATCGCCATAATAAACATAAAGTTCATTATCTTTCATAAGGAACTGACACCTCCACTATAACTACAAAAAGAAAAAACTTCCCTGAAACAGGGAAAAAATGTTGCAGGTATAACTAAGAAAGATTGCCATCAACTGCTGGCAATCTTATCAATAAAGCCCACCATCTCAAAATCCTTTATATCCTGCCGGTTCGGTTTATAGGTATCCACCAGCTCCATAAGCAGCCTGACAATGGCTAGGGAATTATCTTTGAAACTTTCCAGCCACAGGCTGTCCAGGGCCTCTCTCAGGGCGGAATCATCTATTTCCTCCAGCCTGGTAATAAAGATACGCTCATGTTCTGTCCGGATGTTATTTTCCGAATCATGCAGGATCTCTTCATAGAGTTTCTCTCCAGGCCTGAGTCCGGTAATGATTATATCAATATCTTCACCCAATTTTAAACCGGAAAGTTTGATTAAATCTTTGGCCAGATCGATGATTTTCACTGGTTCTCCCATATCCAGGACAAAGACCTCGCCCCCCTTGCCCAGGGCAGCAGCCTGGATAACCAACTGTACCGCTTCCGGAATGGTCATGAAATAACGGGTTACCTCCTCATGGGTCACCGTAACCGGCCCGCCAGCAGCAATCTGTTTTTGAAAGAGGGGAATCACACTGCCATTACTCCCCAGGACATTGCCAAACCTTACAGCCATGAATCTTGTCCCGCTCCTTTTATTCATGGCCTGTACCAGCATCTCGGCAACCCTCTTGGTAGCCCCCATGACATTGGTGGGATTAACCGCTTTATCAGTAGAGATGAGGACAAACTTGTCCACGTGATACCTGTCTGCTACCTCCAGCAGGTTTCTGGTACCAAAAATATTATTCTTAACAGCCTCTCCTGGATTATACTCCATCAAAGGAACATGTTTATGGGCAGCAGCATGAAATACAAGATCCGGCCTATATCTGGCAAAAAGGTTGTCCAACCTTTCTTTATCCCTAATACAACCGATGATAGGTATAATCTCTATGCCTGGGTATTTTTTCTTTAACTCCAGATCAAGGTAATAAAGGTTATTTTCATAATTATCCAGCATCAGCAGGCGCCAGGGATTAAAGCGTGCAATCTGCCGGCAGAGTTCAGAACCTATAGAACCTCCGGCACCTGTAACCAATATAGTTCTGCCCTCCACATCTCTGGCAATCTTTTTTATATCCAGTTTCACCTGTTCCCTGCCCAGGAGGTCTTCAACCTTGACCTCCCTGATCTGACTCAGGTTTACATTACCATTAATTAATTCATAAACACCAGGTACAATCATGACCTTCACATTACTCTGTACCGATAAATTATATATCTCCTTGATATCTTTACCTGGGGCTGAAGGCATGGCAATAATAACCTCATCAACAGCATATTTTTCTATTACTTTCGGTATATCATAACGGTTTCCCAATACCTTTAACCCATGCATCTCCAGGTTTGTTTTTCCGGGATCATCATCAATTAATCCTATAATTTTCTTACCCAGTTCCGGATGTTTATTCATCTCCCTGATTATAATCTCACCTGCATCACCTGCCCCGATAATTAAAACCCTTGTCCGGGGTACAAGAAGATTATTATTGACAGAATAATCCTTTAAAAGGCGCAGGCCAAACCTCAAGGCTCCCAGTAGGAAAATATCTGTCATAAGGTTTATCAACAAAACACTGCGGGGAAAGCTGCTCCGGGAGATGAAAATATAAAAAACAAGCAGGAGATTAATCAACATAGATACCTTAAAAATTAATAAAAGCTCTCCAATACTGGCATATTGCCAGATCCGGTTATACAAATCTGAAAAATAGAGAACTATAAACCCGATGAGAGTCAAAATCAAAAAATAGGTAAAATCCAGATAGGAAAAGACATCGCCGTTAAAGCGTAAAAGAAAGCTAATAAAAAGGGCCAGGTTTAGCAAAATTATATCTATTACAATTAATGCTGATTTTCTTCTATAGATTTTCTCTAAAAATTCAAGCATATTTCTTTCATCTCCCTTACTCGCTCCTCTTCGGAACTCCTTATACTCATAAATACATAATTCTGCCTAAATAAACATTTTCCTTTTTAATAATTACAATTATTTTAACCTATATCGAGTCCGCATTGTGGCAGTACTTCATGCAAAACCCGGTACTTATGGGTGGCAGCAGCCCGCATGAAAAGAACCCAGTCCGAGCTGGCAAATCCTTCCCTCTTCCGGAAATAATAGAAATTATAGGCTATATTCTCTATCCTTTTAATAATTCCCCTCACCTTCTCTGTCTGTACCGCTGCCCTGAACCAGCTCCGGTTATGATATTCCAGATTCAGGTCAACAGCATCAAAATCAGGAAAACCAAAATAATTCTGCTGAATCTTTTCCAGCCAGAGCCGGTGCCTCAGATTAGAACTTCCTTCCACCTTCAGCAAGCCAATCATTTTCTCCATATTCCTCTCCAACATCTCCCCGGATCTGGCCTGGCCATATTGATTATTCTTCTCCAGAAACTCTAGTAAAAAAAGGAAGATTGCCTCAAGGGCCGGGATATATCTCTCCTGGAGATTATCTACTCTAATCTCCTGGCCGGCTCTCCTGTAGCTCCACACTGCATAGGGTATATCCGGATTCTTTGCCACACAACCATGGCCGATGGGAGCCAGGGCAGGGGCAAATATCCTGGAAAGCCAATTCAGGAACCTGTCCTTCCAGGGAACTTTATCCACAGCCTCTACTAAGTCTACCCTGTTATATTCATCATAAAATCCCTTAAAATCCTGATGGCTAAAGGCATCTGCATAAAGGTGCAGAAAAATTCCCAGCCAGTGCAGCCCATAATCCTCACCACCGGAGGCAATAACCTGTTTTTTAAGATATTCCAGGCTCTCCGAAACAGCCCTGGTAATCAATTTCTCCCCATTATTTTTCCCCTCCCCTGCGGGCAGGAAATGAAAGGGAAGCCAGACATTGAAAGCATCATTGACATCCACAATCCTGATTAAGGCCAACTTATGATGGGCAGTCCGGGTCTGGTGAAAGATACTTCCATCAGTAAATTTAAGGGCATGGTCATAGACCGCGTCATCAACATGCTGGGAAGCATAGGCTACCTTCTCCGCATGGACACTCTTCATACCGGCCAGCCGGCAGAGAACATAAATAGCAGTATGATGAAAATCAATCTGCATTCTACTCACCCACTATAATATATGGTATTTTTACCCTATATATAGTTCCGTTTTCTTTGCAAAAAAACTTCTTTTTCCCGGTAAAATATTAAAATACACCTTGATTACAAAATATCAAGGTGTATTATCTCTCTTTCTGTAATTTATTTCTGCTGTTGTTTTATTTCTCCGGAGAAAAATCCCGTACAACCTGAACTATAGTCTCCAGGTCTTCCCTGGTCAGGGCAGGGTGAACCGGCAAGGAGACTACCTTTTCTATAAGTTCTTCTGTAACCGGTAAGGAAATCCCCCCATAACCCAGTCTTTCATAGATAGGCTGCCTGTAAACCGGCAGGGGATAATGGATTCCATAGCCGATCCCCTTTTCCTGCAGGTAAGAAACAAACTTATCCCTTTCCTCTACCTTTACTGTATACTGATGGAAGACATGTTTGCAATCAGCAGGGACATGGGGCAGCTCCAACCAGGGCAGGCCTTTCAGCCCTTCACTTAAAAAGGCTGCATTTTCCTGCCTCTTCCGGTTAAACTCCTCCAGCTTCTCCAGCTGGCCAAGGCCGATAGCTGCTTCCAGGTTGGTCATCCGGTAATTATAGCCCAGTTCCTCATGGTAATAACGGACCTTTGAACCGTGATTGACTAAGAGGCGAGCCTTTTCCGCCACTTCCTCATCATCTGTCAATACCATCCCGCCCTCACTGGTGGTCATGTTCTTGGTGGGATAGAAACTATAGGCAGCGGCTTTGCCAAAGGTCCCTATCTTCCGGCCCCGGTATTCTGCTCCATGGGCCTGGGCACAATCTTCAATAAGTATCAAATCATACTCTTCCACCAATTCCATAATCTCATCCATCTTACAGGGGCAGCCATAAAGATGGACAATAAGCAATCCCCTGATATCAGGATCTTCCTCCAGTTTACGGCGGATATCCTCCGGGTCAATATTAAAGGTATCCCTCTCTACATCGGCAAAAACCGGGATGGCACCACAATAGAGAATAGCATTACTACTGGCAATAAAGGTAAAAGGGGTAGTCAGGACCTTGTCCCCCTCCTTAATACCGGCTGCCATTAGAGCCAGATGTAAAGCAGTAGTCCCGTTTGAAGCTGCTATGCCATGGGCAGTACCGGTATAAGCGGCAAAGGCCTTTTCAAACTCCTCCACATAGGCACCACTGGCCAGGATACCGCTCTCCAGCACTTCCATGATTTTGTTTTTTTCACTTTCCCCAATAATTGGTCTGGCAATTGGAATCATTGTCATACCTTCCTTTTTCATAACTTTTTATTGATTACTCTCTGTAAAGAGATAGATTTAACCGGAAACAGGTAATTCTGCTGCTTCTTCTTCCCTGTAAACCAGCTCCTGGATAATCCTTGTAACCTTCAAGGCTTCCAGGCCGTCAGCCCCACTGATTAAAGGCCGGGTATTATCTTCAATACAATTAATAAAATGGAGCAGCTGCAGTTTCAGGGGTTCTTCTTCCCCATTGTATACCTCTTCCACTACCTGCTCCTGATTATAATTACTGGTACCAGGTATGAATGGTTCCCGGGCAGTCATGGTAATTTTCTTCTGCAGATAATCCAGTTCAATAAAGGAAGAAACGGTAGTAATCTCCATCTTCCGTACTTTTTTATTGGTTACCCGGCTGGCAGTCAGGTTAGCAATAACCCCGTTCTCCATCATTAAATTGGCCACAGCATAATCAATATGCCGGGCTGAGACCAGGCGGCGGCCAAAAGCCTGAATCCTGGCAATGGGAGCAGGTATCAGGGAATTAACCACATCTATATCATGGATCATCAGATCCTGAATAACATCAGTATCATCAATCCTGGGATCATAGGGTCCCAATCTCTGTACATCTATAGCAATAATCTCCTGATCCTTTAATATATTGGGTAAATGCCTGATAACGGGATTAAATCTTTCAATATGCCCGACCTGGAAAATTAAACTCTTCTTACGGGCATTCCTGATCAGGGTCTGGGCTTCCTCCACTGACCCAGTTACCGGTTTTTCCATCAGGATATGTTTCCCGGCTTCCAGGGCTTTCATCCCGATTTCATAATGAGTGGAAGTTGGAGTAGCAATATTAATTGCATCAACCTCCGCCAATAAGGCTTCCAGAGTAGAAAAGGCCTTGACCCCATAGCTCCTGGCCACTTCTTCGGCCATGCCCTGATTGATGTCAAAAACACCTATCAATTCACAGACATGTTTTAATGAAGCATAGGCCCTGACATGATTCTTTCCCATACTCCCGACACCAACAACACCTACTTTTAGCTTCGCCATAAACTTTCCCCCTTAACGACAAATACCTCTCGTACTTTTTTTTATAAATCTAATAAAATCCTCCACCTCTTTACTGGCCAGTAACTCCTGGTCCATCTGTTCCACAGCTTCATTGATGGTCAGGCCGGAGTTATAAAGGATATTGAAAGCTCTCACAATCTCATCTATTACTGCAGGCTCTAATCCAAATTTCTTCATACCTTTATAATTCAAACCTTCTACCCGGGCCGGATGACCATTGACCATAATAAAAGGCGGGACATCCTTGGTAACTTTGGTTTGAAATTCTATATGAGCTAATTTTCCGATATTAACGAATTGATGCACACCTACCAGTTCTTCCAGCCAGGCATCATTTTCAATATTGACATGTCCGGCCAGATTGGTGGAACTGCCCAGATAAATGTTATTACCCAGATTACAATCATGGGCTATATGGCAATGGGACATGATCAGGTTATTATGGCCAATCCTGGTCTCCCCGATCCCATCAGCAGTCCCCCGGTGAATGGTCACAAACTCTCCAATGGTATTGTTATTACCGATAACCACATAGGTCTTTTCATTTTTATAATTCAAATACTGAGGGGCATGTCCAATAGAGACATGGTCCTTGATTATATTATCCCTGCCAATGATGGTCCAGCCATCCAGGTGAACAAAGGCACCTATTTCGGTCCCGGCCCCTATCTCCACATTCTCTCCTATTACCGTAAAGGGGCCTACCTTTACCCCTTCACCTAACCGGGCACCACTGGCTATAATAGCAGTCCTGTGTATAGACATTTTCAAGGAATTATCTCCTTTCCGGAAATAATTGTTACAGGAATATGACAGTTAGCAAGAGACAAATGACGAGAATATTTTCTATACAATGATTTATATTCTGTAAATATTAAAAAAATCCTGTAAAAAATCCTGTTTTCTTACTCAATTATTATTTAAAGAACTCATTTCAGTTACTTCAGGATTAGCGATTTCCTCTACTGTAATGCCCCTGGCAGCAGGATCCAGTTCAAGGATTCTTTCTGCTCCCGCCTCCAGAAGAGCCTTTATTGTCTTCTCCTTATCCAGGGTCAAGGCAATAATGGTCCCTCCCCCACCGGCACCGGCCAGTTTGGCTCCTAGTGCACCACCAGCAAGGGTGGCCTTAATCAGGCGGTTATTTTCATCTCCAGCATAATTGAGATTATCCTGAATCCGGTGATTCTCATTCATCAATCGGCCCAGTTCTCCCCAGTTTCCATCCAGCAGGGCTCTTTTACCCTTTAAAGCCAGCTCTGTAATCTCCTCATAGGCCTCAATGACCTCTTTTTCTCCTTCTAACCACCTTTCCCTGATTGGCCTGTGATAACTTCCGGAATTATGTTTGACACCGGTATGAGCCAGAATAAAAGGTAACTCTTCTACTTCCAGCCTCTCCACAGTGGCATATACTTCTTCTTCCAGGCTACGGTAATAGGCCTTGCCCCGGAAATCCAGATAATTAAGCCCGCCGAAAGTAGTCATATAGGCATCCTGATAACCACAATGGGTTTTCATATATCTCAATTCTATAATTCTATTGACCTCAGCAAAATAATGCAGGAAATATTCCTGTCCCCTTGCTTTCAGAATAGCACCCATCAGGGCAGACAAAAGCGCTGTGGACCCGGCCAGGCCAGCCTGGCGGGGAATATCTGACTGC
>JANWJZ010000051.1 GCA_025451675.1 Halanaerobiales bacterium
AATCGATAGCCGGAGTGATGTTCAGATAGCCCTGGTAATCCCTATCCTCCCGCAGCTTATCTGAAAAGACCAGCCTGATACGGGAAAACTCCCCGTTCTTCTCCTCCTCAATCCTGACCAGGGCCAGGGGTGACTCTATGGCAGCCAGGGAGAATTTCTCCTCCATATCCCCGCCAAGGCCCACTTCACCCCCCCTCAGCTTTAACCGCAATTCCCTTTCCTGCAGGCGGTAGCGCCTGATGTCCTCTGTCTTTATTTTGAAATGCAGGTTATCATCTGTTTCCACTGTGAAGGAAAGCTTCCGGCCTTCCATCTCAATTTGCAGGGCCTCCTGCAGCTTATCCCTGCTGACCCGCTCTGAGAGACGTATCCTGCCCAGGAAATAAACGTTTTCCGGGTCCTTTTCCTCCACCAGGAGGAAATCCCCCTTCATGTCCACCAGCTGCTGGCCGGCAGTCTCGAAGTGGAATTCCAGTTTCTCCAGCCCTCCTGTCTCTCTCTCCGGGAAAAGCCCGGCCAGATCCAGGACCCCATGGTAATTCATCTTCTGGTAGAGAGGGACGGCCGGTGCAAAGACCAGTGTCTGCTCATCCTCCCAGTAGGCCTTCCCCCCAATCTCCGGTGTAAATGTAAAGATTGTGGAGGGCAGTTCCCTGCCCACCAGTTCTGGTCTCACCTGTACTTCCCTGAACCTGACGGCAATCAGGGTATCTGCCCGGATAAGGCCAGAGGTCAGGTGGCTTATCTCCATCCCCGTATCCTGGAGAAGAAAGACTGCCATGTCCTCCTCCCCCTGATATCTGGAGATGAAAAAAGCCAGTAGAGCCAGGCAAAGTATAAATGCAACAAAGCCCAGACCAGTGAAAATTTTCCTTTTCATATTAAAACCCCCCGGTTTTTAGTATCCTTTAACACCCTTTGTTCCTCCTGTATTTAATAAGCATTTAGTAATAATGGGCATATTTCATATTCAGTGAAAAAGGCTCCCCGGAAATAGAAGGGAGCCAGTGCAATGAACAATATCAGAACCTGTTATCTCCATCCAGAAGGTTACCCAGCCCGCCCAGGAGGGAACCTTCATCCCTCTGTCTACCGGCCAGATTGGGGGCACTCTGAATGATCCTGTTGGCCAGCCTGGAAAAGGGTAAACTCTGCAGATAAACGGTCCCGGTACCCCTCAGGGTGGCCAAGAAGAGCCCTTCTCCGCCAAAGAGCATGGTCCTCAGGCCCTTAACCATCTCGATATCATAATCAATACCCTCGGTAAAACCGACCAGGCAGCCTGTATCAACCCGGATGGTCTCATTATTCAATTCCTTTTTGACTATGGTACCGCCGGCATGGAGGAAGGCCCGGCCGTTCCCCTCCAGCCGCTGGAGGATAAAACCTTCCCCGCCGAAAAGGCCGGTACCGAAACGCCTGGTAAAGGCAATATCTATCCTTGTGCCATAGGCAGCACATAAAAAGGCATTCTTCTGGCAGGTAAACCTGTTATAGGGAAGCTCTGCCAGGTCCAGGACAACAATACTGCCCGGATAGGGAGCAGCAAAGGCAATCTTTTTCCTGCCCCTGCCCTGATTGGTGAAATGGGTCAAAAAGAGGGACTCCCCCGTCAGCAGCCTTTTACCGGCACTGAACAATTTCCCCACAATACTCTGGTTCACGGCACTGCCGTCACCCATCCTGGCTTCAAAGGAAATACCCTCATCCATCCAGTTCATCGCTCCGGCCTCGGCAATGACAGTCTCACCGGGGTCCAGTTCTATCTCCACCACCTGCATATCGTGGCCGATGATATTATAGTCAACCTCATGGCTTTTCATTATTATTAGTCCTCCTTTACCTATAGATTTCTACCTTTTATAAGCTTTTCCTTTATATCAACTTCTTCCTTTTACTGGTAGCCGGCCTCTATCTACTCCTGAATTCCTTTCCATCCCGCACACAGAATTCCCGGGCCAGATTCCGTCCCTGGAGGCCGGCTGGAGGCAGGCCGCCCCCGGGCTCGGTCCACTGCCCGACCATGTAGAAATTACTTAAGCCAGGCAGTTCTTTTGGCACACTCCTGCTCAGGGTTTCCGGAGTAGGGGCAAAACCCTCAAAACTACCCCGCCAGTTTCCAGTATAACGTATGACTGTATGGGGTGTAGAGACATCTATGACTTCAACGGCGGCCCGGAAGCCCGGAATCCTCTTCTCCAGAATCTCCATTACCATCTCAGCCATTTTGTCTTTTTCTTTCTGGTAAAGTACAGGTTCTTTCCCGGCTAAATCTTGCCAATAAGTATCATTCCGGGTATTCAGCAATACCGTAACAACCGTTTTCCCCTCTGGCGCCAGGGTCGGGTCAAAATTACAGACATTGAGGCTAAGGTACTGGTGGCTGCTGCCATCCGGCAGTTCCAGCGGCTCTGGCAGAAAGATCATCTGGCGGGCAGGAAAATCTGAGAGGTCTTTAGCCACACCAAAACCCAGATGTATTGTGGAAGGAAATAAGGGATAAGTCTCATAGATCTCCTTTATCTCCTCTGATATATATTGGCCCTCCAGCAGTTTATAGATGGTCGTATAGCCGTCAGCAGCAGAGATTATATCATCAGCAAAAAACTCCTCACCACTGGCCAGCCTTATCCCCACCGCCCGGCCATCCTCTACCAGTATCTTCTCCACCCGGCAATTATAGTTTATCTTCCCGCCCAGGGCCAGGTATCTTCTCTCAATATTCCTGGCAAAGGCCAGGGAACCGCCGATGGGATAACCGGCTGACTGGCTATCCTGCATGGCCAGGCCCATAACGAAGGCTGTAGCAGACCAGTCGGGAGGTATTAAAGCCCGGAAAGCCTCCTGCAATTTCCCGTTCCTCCACTGCCGGGTAAATTCCTCAAAGGTCAGGCGGGAATATTCCCTCAGTTTCAGGGCAGGGCCCATATGTTTTAATAGAAAGAGGAACCACTCTTTTTTACCCCACTTCTCAGTATCAATGGGTATTTTCAATCTGGCCATAGACCTTAAATCCCTGATAAATCTCTGTATCCTCCTCCTATCCTCGGGTGCTACCCGCAGCAGTTCTTCCTCCAGCCTGCCCGTATCTGCATAAAAAGTTAAGCAGTCACCATCTGATAGCTGGACACTGTTGAATTCCTCCAGATTACAGATGGGGACCTCCCTTCCCTCTTCATCAACCAGGGCACCCAGTTCATCCCAGATGATATCAAAACCTGTCTCCTTTTTCGTACCCATCAGCCAGTAGATACAGTAATCAAAGGTATATTCGCCCCTCTTCCATGATGTACAGAGCCCTCCCGGCAGGCTATGGGCTTCGAAGATCTCCGTATCATAGCCATTACGCTGTAGATAGGAGGCAGCTGAAAGCCCGGCTATGCCAGCACCGATAATTATCACTCTCTTTCTCTCCAAGGTTGAGTACCTCCAGTTTCTTCAGGATTAGCAAAATAAAAGATATGAAATACAATTTATATTTATTTCAACAATTACTGTAAATTTCCTGCACCTGTTATTATTTTATTTTAGCTGGAGAAAATAAGAACCAGTACTTACATAAGGCAGGAAAATATAAAGTGAAATTGAAATATAATAAAAATATTTTAAGCAGGAGTGGATTTGATTTAAATATGACATACTATTGTCATGATTGGCCTGTTATAATCAAATTAAAAATTAACGGGGAGGTATGAAAATGAAACATTGTCTGGCCTGCGGGATGGGCCTTTCTCCGGAAACAGTACATCCAGTAAACGATAGGTATTGCAGCTACTGTGCAGATGAAAACGGGGTACTGAAGCCGAGAGAAGAATTGCAGGAAGGCATCGCCAGGTGGCTGCAGAGCATGACACCCGATGATAAGGATGCAGACTATATGAAGCGGGCTGATTACTACCTGAGGGCCATGCCTGCCTTCGCAGAAGACGGCGAGTAAAAAGGAAAAGGAGTAAGGGGAAAACAGCCCTTACTCCTCTTTTATTGATTCAATCTTTTATAAATACCATTCTTCCGGTACCGGTTCATTATCCTTGAAGAGATTCAGGTCCCTCTCAAGAAACTGGCTGGTAAGGTCAGCCATGCCTACCACATCACAGAGGTAGCTTTCTGCATCACCGATCCTGCCCTTCCGGGCAATGCCCTTATGGAGGAAAGGTTTCAGCAGCTTGCCATAGTTCTGGGACACATCCCCGTAAGAACTACAGTGGCCGTGGAGGTCAGTATAATAATCCTCACCATAGGGGTTGATTATCTTTATCCTCCTGGCATTGGGGTTTATCCGGTCAGGAACATCATACCATTCCTCCACACTGTGGATAAAGGTATTCCTGGTCAGGCTGCAACCCAGGAACAGGATCTGGGCTTCCATGTCATACAGGCGCCCCCAGCAGCCGTCCCGCGGGCAGGGAGTGTAGAGTGGTTTCCCTTCTTCAAGCTTGATATATTCCATGGCTCCCTTACCGATGGCAGCTACAGAATGGGAGGGATGCAGGGACCTGACGACCCCTTCCCTCTGCCTGAAGATATTGGTCAGGATTCCCACACAGGAAGGTTCTGTCTTTGGGTCATAGATATTATCCTTGAGATTCTCTGGAGACCAGGAATGGGTCGGGAAAATCAGAAGGCCGTCTTTCATATATTCCATGAAGGCATCGATGACGGTATCTGCCCTCCCTTCCACCGGGCCGACTGCCTTCATGGAGGAATGGATCAAGAGGACACCCTTCGGGTCTATCCCTATTTCCGCCATGTGTTTCAGTAGATCCTCTTTTGTGTACATTAAAAATCCTCCTATCAGGTACTTTAGTATGTTAGTATTCGACACCTATCTTATATTCAATATAAAAGGCAGGAACCCTCTTTTTTTCTCTCATTTTTCTGCAAATTTCTGCAAGAACGGCCCACTATAGTTCCATCCATCGACTATCAGCCGGATTCTCCCGCCATTTTTTCAATTTGGCCAGGTCTCCTTCCCTGATATAATCCCTGGCCAGGGCTACCTCAATCAGGGTTTCATAATCGGTCAGGGTATGGAGCTGGATATCCTCCCGCTGGAAATTCTCCCTGGCCTGTTCCAGCTTATAGGTGAAGATGGCCACTACCCCCAGGACAATAAAACCGGCCTCCTGTAAGGTCTTCACTACAGCCAGGGAAGACCCGCCGGTGGAGATAAGGTCCTCCACCACAACCACTTTAGCCCCTTCCCGGATGACCCCCTCAATGCTGTTTTCTTTACCATGGCCCTTGGCACTGGCCCGCACGTATCCCATGGGCAAATCCAGCTCCTCGGCCACAAGGACTGCATGGGGGATACCTGCCGTAGCTGTACCCATGATCATCTCCACAGCGGGGAATTCCTCCCTGATTATATCCGCCAGCCCCCTGGCTATCTCCCTCCTGAGTTCAGGATAGGAGAGGGTCAGCCGGTTATCACAATAGATAGGTGACCTGATACCGGAGGCCCAGGTATAGGGGTTATCCGGCCGCAGGCTGACCGCCTTTATTTCCAGCAAAGCTTCCGCCATCTTCCTTCTCATTGGCTCACTCCTCCTGTAAATTCTTCTTTCATCTTCCGGTATACGGCCAGGGGATCTGCTGCCCTGGTGATGGGCCTGCCCACGACGATATAATCTGAACCCAGTTCCCTGGCTACAGCTGGAGTGGTCACCCGTACCTGGTCATCACCGGCACTGTCCTCCGGGCGGATACCCGGAGTCACAGTGAGGAAATCCTGGCCGATATCTTCTTTAAGCATGCCTGCTTCCAGCGGTGAACAGACTACCCCGTCAAGGCCAGCCTTTCTGGCATTCCGGGCATAATGGAGGACTGTCTCCTTTAAATCCCGCTCAATCAATAATTCCTCCTGGAGGATCTCCGCTGAAATGGAGGTCAGCTGGGTGACTGCGATACAGAGGGGCCTTTTCCCTCCAGTCCCCTCCTCCAGGCCCTCTATTGCTGCCTCCATCATCCTGATACCCCCTGCGGCATGAAGGTTGACCATATCAACATCCAGGCCAGCCAGCACCGCCATGGTCCTCTTCACCGTATTGGGGATATCATGGCATTTCAGGTCCAGGAAGAGCCGGTGGCCTCTCTCCTTCAGGTAGCTGATTATTCCCGGCCCTTCACTATAGAATAATTCCATACCCACTTTCAGGAAGAGCTTTTCCCCCTGGAAAGGCTCCAGGAAATCCTCCACTTCAGCCCTGTCCTTAAAATCCAGGGCGATGATCAGATCTTTTTCCATCCTATCTTCTCCTTTTCTTTTTTCTTTGTAAAAATCAAGCCTGCTCCATATATCGGTTTATTTAAGGTCCATTTATTATATGTGAGCCTGTTGTCCGCCTCTTTTACCGGTGGGCAAAACCGATAGCCTCTCTGATACTGCTGAAGCCGTGTTCTGCCAGCACTCCCGGCAAATCCCTGATGATATCCGGGCAGACGTAGGGATTAATGAAATTGGCTGTCCCGATACCCACCGCACTGGCCCCGGCATAGAGGAATTCCAGCACATCCCTGGCATCCTGGATTCCGCCCATGCCGATGATGGGTATCTTCACCTCTTTATAGACCTGGTAGATCATCCTGATAGCCACCGGTTTGATGGCTGGCCCGGACAGGCCGCCGGTACCATTGGCCAGTATGGTCTTACCGGTTTTCAGGTCAATCCTCATGCCCAGTAAGGTATTTATCATGGAGAGGCCGTCTGCCCCTGCCTCCTCCACAGCCCGGGCAATCCTTACGATATCCGTCACATTGGGGGATAGCTTAACATAGACCGGTTTCCCGGCTGCCTTCTTTACCTCTGCCGTCAGTTCAGCGGCAGTCTCTGCATCTGTCCCGAAGGCCATCCCCCCTTTTTCCACATTGGGGCAGGATATGTTCAATTCCAGGGCCTTTATTACCTTATTTTCTGCCAGCCTCCTGCTTACCTCTACATATTCCTCTACGGTATCCCCGGCCACATTGGCGATAACCGGCAGGTCGAACTGCTCCAGCCAGGGCAGTTTCTCCCTGATGATGGCCTCCACTCCGGGATTCTGCAGGCCGATGGCATTCAGGATTCCCCCATAGGTCTCAGCGATACGGGGAGTGGGATTGCCAGTCCGGGGTTCCAGTGTTGCGGCCTTAATGGTGATGGCCCCCAGCTGATTCAAATCATAGAGTTCAGCAAACTCCTCCCCGAAACCAAAACAGCCGGAAGCAGGTATGACCGGATTCTTCAATTGCAAACCTGGCAGCTTAACACTCAGATCTATCATAAAATCACCTCATTCAGGGCAAAGACCGGCCCCTCTTTACAGACCCTCTTCTGATAGGGGAGCTCTCCCCCTTTATCACAGACACAGCCGTAACAGGCCCCTATCCCGCAGGCCATCCTCTCCTCCAGGGAGATATAGCCCCTCTTTTCCTTAGCATAGGCCTCCTGGATAGCCTTCAGCATGGCCATGGGGCCACAGGCATAGAGCACATCAAAATCCAGCTGCAGGTGGCCAATCAATTCCAGTACATTCCCTTTATAACCGTAAGAACCGTCCATTGTAGCCACATGGACCTCCGAAAACTGGCTGAATTCCCCTTCATAGAAGACCCCGTCTTTATCCTGGAAACCCAGCACCGTGATGACCTTGTTCCCCCTCCCGTGGAGGCGCCTGGCCAACTCATAGAGGGGTGGGGTCCCTATCCCCCCGCCGATGAGCAGGGCTGTCTCACCCTCCTTCAGGGCCGGCTCCGGAAAACCCCTCCCCAGGGGGCCGAAGACATTAAGCCTTTCTCCTGCTTCAATTCCGGCCAGATACCCTGTCCCTTCCCCCTGCACACGGTAAATGACTTTGAATTCCTTCTCCGGCAAGTTAATCTCACAGATGGAAAAGGGCCTCCTGAGGACCAGCCCCTTCCCCTCCAGCTGGATATTGACAAACTGGCCGGCCTCCTTCATCAACCGGACATTCTCTCCCTTTAAAACCAGCTCATAGATACCGGGAGCTATTTCCTCATTTTTCATAACCAGCATATCCTCTGTTAATTTCATCACTTATCCCACCTTAATATATTCCTTATCCTGACTTACCCTTCCCTCATATATTCATATATTTCCCCTGACTTCACTCTTCTATATAAAGCATGCCTGCAGGCCTGTTGATTCATGACTCAGGCCTGCTAAACCCGGGTCCAGGCTCAGTCTCCGGCATAGACTTCCCTGCCAGCTACAAAGGTCCGGAGGATTTTACCCCGGCAGCGGTAACCCTTGAAGGGGGTATTCCTGCCTTTGGAATGGAAGTCCTCCACATCTATGACAAAGGAGGCCTCCGGATCAATGATGGCCAGGTCCGCCTCCCGGCCCGGCTCCAGCACTCCCGTATCCAGGCCGAACAGGCTGGCCGGTTTGTCTGCCAGCATCTCCACCAGCCGCTCCAGGGAGATAATCCCTTCCAGTACCAGATAGGTATAGAGCAAGGGGAAACAGGTCTCCAGGCCGACGATACCGAAGGGGGCCTCCGCAAAGCCCCTGGCCTTTTCCTCCTGATGATGGGGGGCATGGTCAGTGGCGATGATATCAATGGTGCCGTCAATT
>JANWJZ010000052.1 GCA_025451675.1 Halanaerobiales bacterium
CGAGGAGGAGAAAGAAGAGTATAGAGGAGGTAGAAACATGCAGGAAAGATTATTTACTCCAGGACCGACTGAGGTAAAAGCAGAACTACTGAATGAGCTGTCCAGGCCCCAGATCCATCACCGGACTGAGGAGTTTGTCCAGCTCTATGACAGTATTCAGTACTACTTAAAGAAATTGCTCTTTACGGAAAATCCAGTACTTTTATTCACATCTTCTTCAACAGGGGCCATGGAGGCAGCTGTTACCAATGGTGTCAAAAAGAGATGCCTGAATCTGGTCAATGGTGCCTTTGGGGACCGCTGGCATGAGATAGCGGTTATGAATGGGGTACCCTGTGACAAGCTGGAGATAGAGTGGGATAAGGCCATCAGGCCGGAGCAGGTGGATGAAGCTCTGGCTACCGGTAAATATGATGCCGTTACCCTGGTCTTCAATGATACCTCTACCGGTATCCTCAATCCCCTGCCGGAAATTGCAGAGGTGGTCAGGAAATATGATGATGTACTCTTTTTCGTTGATGCCGTTTCCGCCATGGGTGGTGTAGAGATCAGGGTGGATGAATGGGGTATCGATATGTGCCTGGCCGGCCTGCAGAAAGCCTTTGCTTTGCCGGCTGGACTGGCAGTGGCTTCTGTCAGTGAAAGGCTGCTGGCCAGGGCCAGAGAGGTAGAACCCAGGAGCTATTATTTCAACCTGCCCCTGATGTATAAATACCATCTGCAGAGCCAGACTCCGGCGACACCGCCCATTCCCCTGATGTTTGCCTTAAGGAAACAGCTGGAAGAGATAGTAGAAGTGGAAGGGATAGAAAACCGTTTCAGAAGGCATCAGGAAATGGCGGCTGTAGTACAGGAATGGGCCCTGAAATATTTTGATATCTACCCGGAAAAGGGATACTGGTCACCGACCATTACCTGTGTCAGCAATACCAGGAATATCTCCGTTGCTGATTTGAACCGGGAACTGGTAAATAAATATGCTTGCCGGATTGCCAGTGGATATGGTAAGCTAAAGGAACAGACTTTCCGTATTGCCCACATGGGTGATCTGAATCTGATCGATATCAGGGGCCTGCTGGCTGCCATAGAGGATATATTGGGTTTATAGAATGATATTTATTATTATAGAATTATAATTATATATATGAAGATGAATTTTGAAGATAATTAATGGAAATAAACCATAAAGAATTAGAGGGTAAGACTTAAGCATATGATTTTAACTATAAGATAAGAATAAGGTGGTGGATCATCATGAGTAAAATTAAGGTTGGTGTAATCGGAGCCACCGGGATGGTGGGACAGAATTATCTGCGTTTACTGGCTGATCATCCCTGGTTTGAGGTGACTTATGTAGCGGCTTCTCCCCGCTCTGCCGGAAAGACCTATGAAGAGGCTGTTGCCGGCAGGTGGTTGATGACGGATCCCCTTCCCGGGCAGTTTAAAAACCTGATTGTCGGTGATGCCGGGGATATAGAGGGTGCAAAAGGAAAATGTTCGGTAATTTTTTCAGCTGTCAGCCTGGATAAAGAAGAGGTAAAGAAACTGGAGCTGGCCTATGCTGCCGCTGGTTTTGCTGTAATATCCAATAACTCTGCCCATCGCCATACAGATAATGTACCCATGCTGATTCCGGAGGTAAACCATGCCCATGCAGATATTATCCCGGCTCAGCGGAAATACTATGGCTGGGATACAGGTTTACTGGCGGTAAAACCAAATTGCAGCCTCCAGAGTTATGTTACACCCATCCATGCCCTGAGGGAAAAGGGTTACCAGGTGGATAGGCTGATCATCACAACCCTGCAGGCCATCTCCGGGGCAGGTTATCCAGGAGTCCCCAGCTATGATATGCTGGATAATATCGTCCCCTATATCGGTGGGGAAGAGGAGAAGAGCGAAGAGGAGCCCCTGAAAATCTTCGGGACCATAGAAGACGGTAAGTTTGTTTATGACCGGTCCATCAAGATATCAGCCCACTGTAACCGGGTTCCGGTCGTTGATGGCCATACTGCCTGTGTCAGCATGGGCTTTAAAGGCGATAAACCGGAACTGCATGAAATCGTAGAAATCTGGGAGAATTTCAGATCCTTACCCCAGGAACTGGATCTTCCCTCTGCTCCCAGCCAGCCGATTATCGTCCGTTATGAGGCAGACCGGCCCCAGCCGAGGCGGGACAGGGATATGGATAAGGGCATGGCTGTCTCTGTAGGAAGGTTAAGGGAGTGTAAGGTCTTCGATTACCGTTTTGTAGGCCTTTCCCATAATACTGTGCGCGGCGCTGCCGGTGGTGCCATCCTCATGGCTGAGCTGCTGGTGGCAAAGGAATATATTAAATAAGTCCTGTATCCGGCCTGGTATGGCTGCCTGTCATACCGGGCCTTTTATTTTTTCCTGAAAGCCTGAAGGGGTTGAAAAGCCGGCAATAAAGTTTGTCAGGAACAGGCGGCATAAGGTCAGTAAAAACTTGACAGCAATTCAGTAAATGAGATATACTTTAGACAGTTAAAGTGTGAAATAGCCAGTATTTGAAAGGAGAAAAATCATGTATTTGCAGGAAGAGATTTTGATTCTTGATTATGGCGGGCGCTATAGCCAGCAGGTGGCCAGGGCCGTCAGGGAAATGCAGGTATATTCCCGTATCCTGCCCTATGTTACAGAGCTGGCTGAGATAAAAAAGATGAAACCTGCCGGGATTATCCTGGCCTGTGTGTCAGAAGACGGGCCAGGTAGTGGAAGTGCCACTGATGTTCCCCGGCCGGATAAGGCCATATTTGAGCTGGGTATACCGGTACTGGAGCTCAGGCCGGAGCTTGCTGAAGGCGAGCAGGGAGAGGAACTGCTCAGGGATTTCCTCTTTAATACCTGCCAGGTAAAGGGCAGCTGGAACATGGATAACTTCATCAACTGGCAGATAGAGGCCATCAGGGAACAGGTGGGTTCTGCCCGGGTCATCTCCGGCCTTTCCGGCGGGGTGGATTCTGCGGTAGCCTCAGTTCTTGTACATAAAGCCATCGGTGATCAATTGACCTGTATCTTTGTCGACCATGGCTTACTCCGGAAGGGAGAGGTGGAAGAGGTACGGAGAACCTTTGGTGAAGAGTTTAAAATCCCCCTGATCTATGTAGATGCCAGAAAGAGATTCCTGGATAAACTGGCCGGTGTCCAGGATCCGGAACAGAAGAGGAAAATCATCGGCGAGGAATTCATCAGGGTCTTCGAGGAAGAAGCAAGGAAGATCGGGGATGCTGCATTCCTGGTTCAGGGTACCCTTTATTCAGATGTAATCGAGAGCAGCGGTGATGGAAAAGGTGTCAAGGTGAAGAGCCATCATAATGTGGGCGGCCTGCCGGAAGATATGGATTTAGAGCTGATTGAACCCTTAAGGGACCTGTTCAAGGATGAAGTGCGGAAACTGGGTGAGCTGCTCGGCCTGTCGGAGGAGATAGTCTGGCGCCAGCCTTTCCCCGGGCCGGGACTGGCTGTCAGGATTATTGGCAGCATCGATGAGGAAAAGCTGGCCATCTTACGGGAAGCTGATGCTATCTTCCGGGAAGAGATCAGGAAGGCTGGCCTGGATAGGGAGATCTGGCAGTACTTTGCTGTCCTGCCTGATATTAAGAGTGTTGGCATCAGGGATGAGCAAAGGACCTATGCCTATCCCATCGTCCTGCGGGCAGTAACCAGTACCGATGCCATGACTGCAGAATGGGCCAGGATTCCCCATGAACTACTGGAGAGGATTTCCAGCCGGATTATCAGAGAGGTAGAGGCTGTTAATCGTGTTGTCTATGATATTACCTCCAAACCGCCTGGAACCATCGAATGGGAGTAAAATCCATGATTTATGGAGAAAACCAGGAGGGAAGAGATGGATAAAAGAATCAGGGATGAGTTCACTGACCGTTTATTTGATGCCATTCTTTTGCTGGAAAACAGGGAAGAATGTTACCGTTTCTTTGAGGACATCGCCACAGTTGCCGAAATCAAGGCCCTGGGCCAGCGCCTGGAAGTGGCCAGGATGTTGCGCCTGGGTGCAACCTATGATGAGATAGTGGAAAAGACCGGTGTCAGCACAGCGACCATCAGCCGGGTGAAGAGATGCCTCTATTACGGTGCTGACGGTTATGCCATGATCCTTGACCGGATGGGAATTGAGGAAAAGAAAGAAAATAATACTTGACTTTTATATCCATTTACGATACAATTTAACGGAATAAGAATATGAAAAGATAATAATTGGATTTCCACCTTTAATCTAGTCCTGTGAGGCTAAAAAGGTACTTGAAAAATTTGTATTATATTTGGCAAATGGGTAAAGAGTACCTTTTTAGAGGTACTCTTTTTTTTACGCCTGCAATCCCTTCAGTGTAGTGACTGGATAGGTGGAGTCATTATCAGGAACAGGGAGGTTGACAACTATGGATAATCTGCCAAAGGGCACGCTGGTGAATCTGAAGGATTTGAGTATCGAAGAGATCATTGAAATCCTGGATACGGCTGAAGAATTCCTGGCGGGAAAGAGGGTTGATCTAAGTGACAAGCTGGTGGCCAATCTCTTTTTTGAACCCAGCACCAGGACCCGTTATTCCTTTGAGGCTGCTGAGAGCCGCCTGGGCTGCCAGGTGCTTTCCTTCGCCAAAGAGGCTTCCAGCATGTTAAAGGGGGAAAGTTTTTATGATACGGTGAAGACCTTTTCCCAGTATGTTGATGCTATAATCATCCGCCATAGTGAGGATAATTATTATGAAGAACTGATCGGCAAGATTCCTGTTCCCCTTATCAATGGGGGTGATGGCTGCGGGAATCACCCTACCCAGTCCCTGCTGGATCTCCTGACCATCAGGCAGGAATTTGGTAAATTTGAAGGCTTGAAGATTGTCATCGTCGGAGATATTTCCCATTCCCGGGTAGCCCACACCAATACCGAAGTCATGAGGAGACTGGGCATGGAGGTCTTTCTCTCTGCTCCACCGGAATTTCAGGATGATGAAGAGGATTATGTGGATCTGGATGAGATTATCGGTGAAGTGGATATCGTCATGTTACTGCGGATACAGTTTGAACGCCATCAGGATAAACTGAATATGTCCATGGAGGAATACCACAGGCGTTACGGCCTGACCCTGGAACGCTATGAAAAGATGCAGGACCATGCCATCATCATGCACCCGGCGCCGGTGAACCGGGGGTTGGAGATTGATGACTCCCTGGTGGAATGTGAGAAATCCCGGATCTTTAAACAGATGAAAAACGGCATGTATATCCGGATGGCTGTCCTCTACAGGGCACTTACGAAAGGAGACGAAAATGATTCTTATTAAAGGCGGCCGGGTCTTTGTGGAGGGGGAGTTCAGGGAAGAGGATATCCTCATTGAGAGGCAGAAGATTAAGGCCATAGGGAAGGATATTGAAGCAGGCAAGGGTGCCGGAGCTAACGTAACGGGAAGGGATAAAGAAACAGGAAAGGGCAATACCATCGATGGCAGGGTAAGGGTGATTGACGCCAGGGGAAAACTGGTCACACCCGGTTTTATCGATGTCCATGTCCACCTGCGGGAGCCGGGTTATACCCATAAGGAGACCATTGCCACGGGGACCCGGGCGGCTGCCAGGGGCGGCTTTACCACAGTGGCAGCCATGCCCAATACGGATCCGGTTATGGACAATCCCCGGATACTCCGGGAATTACGGGAAAGGATAGAGAGGGATGCGGTGGTCAGGGTATATCCCCATGGCGCCATAACCGGGGGCTTGAAGGGGGAGAAACTGGTTGACTTTGCTGCCATGGCCGATTTAGTCCTGGGTTTTTCCGATGACGGCCGGGGTGTCCAGGATGAAGTGATGATGAGAAGGGCCATGGAGGAAGTAAAGAGGCTGGATAAGAAGATCCTGGCCCATTGTGAAGATGAGGGTTTAAACAATGCTGCCTATGTACACGAAGGTGAGCTTAGCCGGAGGCTGGGTATCAGGGGAATCAGTTCTGCCTCCGAATACCGGCAGCTGGCCAGGGACCTGGACCTGGTGAGAGAGACGGGGGCTGCCTATCATGCCTGCCATATCAGTACAAAGGAATCCGTTGAATTAATCCGGCAGGCGAAAAAAGAGGGGCTGCCGGTCAGTTGCGAAGTGACCCCCCATCATCTCCTGCTCTCCGATAGGGATATCGATATCAATGATGCGGATTACAAGATGAATCCTCCTTTACGCAGCGAGGAGGACCGGCTGGCCCTGCTGGAGGGGGTAATTGACGGC
>JANWJZ010000053.1 GCA_025451675.1 Halanaerobiales bacterium
AAATTAAGACAGATAAATTGTTAATAAAGAATCCAGCCAGAAATAATATTACCCAGATCAAAATATATGGCTATAGTACCTTAGATAGAAAACCTGACATTCAGGTATGGAATCCATTGGACAACCAGTGTTTTACCAATACAGGTTTCAGGCAGGATAAATTATTTGGTTTTGTGGATAATCCGGAAACTGAGGTACTGATAAATAATCAAAAAGCTTATCAGAGAGGACACTTTTTCTGGCTTGAGGGGAATAGATTAGGGACAGTTAATCAACGTTTAAATAAACTAGTTGCACTGGCAAAAGATGATACAGGTCGGATTGGCAGTGATGAAATAAATATTTATATTGAAGAATATCCTTTACTTAAACTTGATCAAGGTGAAGAGATAATCTATACAGATGCAGGAAGTATCAGGTTGAGTGGAAATATATATTCTCCTTTAAACAAATTATTCATCAATGAAAAAGAGATTGCTATTAATGGAAATCGTTTCAGTACTGAAGTGGAACTGAAGGAAGGTTTTAACCTTATTAAAATAGAAGGTCAGGAGATTAATAATGGTGAGATAAGGGATAGAAGGATGCTTTATGCCCGAATAATCCGGCACAGCACAGGTATTACTCTGGAGATTGAATCACCTGAAGATGGCTATTATACTAATCAGGACTCTATTTCTATTAGAGGTGTTGTCTCTGGTACCGAACAGTTACATGTAACAGTTAATGGTATTGAGGCTTATCTGGATGGTATGAATTTCATTTCTTCACCAGTACATTTGGAGGAAGGAAGCAATATAATTAATATTAGGGTAACAGATCAGGATAACATTATTGAGAAATCAATAGAAGTAATAAAAGATACTATAGCTCCAGTACTGGAAATTACCTCTATCCCAGATTCCTTTATTACCAGTAGCCCTGTATTATTGCTCGAAGGAAATATAATTGACCATAGTCCGGCATTTTTGTTCATAAACCAGGAATCTGTAAATATAAGCAATTCTAAATTTAGAAAACAACTATATCTCGCTGATGGAGAACATATTATTTCCATCAGGGTAGTTGATCTGGCCGGTAATGAAACTATAGTGGAGAAAAAGGTTTTAGTAGATACAACTCCGCCACTGGATTTTGAAATAGAAGTAGAGCCGGCAGGCTGGACAAACCGACAGGAAGTAAAGATTAGTTTTGAAAGTACTGATGAGGAAAGTGGGATCAGCCATTATCTGTTATCCATTGATGGTGGGGAATTTTTCACTGTAAGCAGCCCTTATCTTGTGTATTTTGAGAATGATGGAATCCATGAAATTATTGTTAAGGCATTAAATAATGCGGGTCTAAGTACAGAGGCTGTGGCAAAAGTATACATTGATACTATAGCTCCTTCTTCAGCCAGTGATTTTCGCGTTACAACAGGACCAGATCAGATTCTGGTAAGGTGGGACAGATATCCGGAAGAAGAAAATCTTAAAGCTTTTTATCTCTACCGCCAGCCAGGCTGGGCTGAGGCAGAGTACCTGGAGATATATGCCAATGATGTTATTCTGGGAGAAAAGGATTATTATGAATACATAGATACAGAAGTAGTTCCAGGGCAAGAATATTCATATACATTGCAAACAATAGATGAGGCTGGCAATATTAGTGATTTTACAGAGACTGTTACCATAAAAACGGGTATTGTCGAGAAAGCAGTTGAAGCATTAGAAGAAGATGATGATAAAGAACGAGAGCCCATTCGTATTGAATATCAGGGAGTGGAATTACTAGTACCGTTAACTGCCGTTCCCGAGGATGGTACTATTCTCATTACAGCTGTAGATGAAGATAGCCTGCCTGAATCGGTCAATGAAATTATAAGTAATAGTGTTGATTTTAGATTTATAGACCAAAACGGAGAAGTAAAGGATGATTTCCGTTTTAAGGAAGAAATAACAGTCAGTTTTGAATTTAACTATGAAGACATACCGGAAGGTTATACTGTCTTTGATCTGGATATTTACTATTACAGTGAAGCAGATTCAGGCTGGATTAAATTACCAAGAACGGAAGTTGATCTGGAAAAAGGTAAAATAACAGCAAAGACAGACCATTTTTCAGTTTATAATGTTCAAGTAAATGAAAATTATTCACCTGCAGCTGAAGACTATGATGATCAGGGCCTTTCCCCATATAAGGCTTACTTTGAAGAGAATCAGGAATATGTATCTCCAGCTACTGGCAGTCTTACATTGAATGCAATAGATTTTTATCTGCCGGGTAGGAATGGTTTAGATCTGGAGATTGGAAGGATATATAACATCAGCACATTGACTATGCAATTATTGAAAAAAGCCTTTGATAAAGATGCAGTTGTTAAAGGATATAATGGTTTTGGTAAAGCCTGGGACATAAATCTCCCCTGGATAGAGGTTAATGAAAACGGAACATATGTATATTTTGAGGACGGAACTGCCAGCAAGATTTCCTGGAATCAAAAGAAAGACGGAAACATAGCAACTGCCACAGCTACATACCGGGAAGGAAAATATTTTACTGCAGAAAAAGCCCAGAAGTTAAGAGGTTATTTGTTTGATATTTTTGGCTATTATATTGGGGGAGAATGGGAAGATCAATGGTATACAATTACCAAAAAAGATGGTACAGTATATAAATTCAATGGTGACGGAATGATTACAGAAATAATTGATCGGACCGGGAATAATAAAATTACCTTTACCTATCGTGGACGGGAGATAGTCAGAATTGTTGATAGTCTGGGTAGGGAAATTAATTTTAGTTATAGTGCAGGAAAGATAAGCAGGATATCTGTAGGAAATAGAGTTTACCAATATCAATATGATAATCAGGATAGGCTTGTCAAGGTAATTGATCCGGAAGGCAGAGAAACTTCATATGTATATACGAGTAAAGAGGTTAAAAGCGGCAGCTCGGTCAGTCCAGGTAGTTCAAAAGTTAAAACGGTCGATGTACCTTTAGTGGAGAAAATTATTTACCCTACAGGTGGTGAAAGCCATTATAAATATAATGTAAATGGTGTAACATGGTATGGGTCAGAAACTAAAACATATTATGTTTATATATATGATCCAGAAGGAGATTGTACTTACGAAGGTATACCCTGTAGAAAGGAAAAAAGACAAAGAACATACGATTGGACAGTTTATGACATGGCCACTATCGTTGTTGAAGAGCATTATCAGAAGTTGGCAGAAAATAATCAGAAGATAAAACCTGTTGATTATGAATATAGCTTTAATCATGAGTATAAGGATAACAGAAAAAAATTATCCTCTACATCTGAGCTTGACAAGCAGGATAAATTTAGAGTAGAAAATACTGATATTATAGAATTGGATAAGAAAACAATACTGGATTTTGATGAAGATGGGTTAATGCTGGAAAAAGTAATAAAAGATCTACAGGGAAATGAGATAGAAAGAATAGAATACCAGTATGATTCTGAACTGAAGGAAATAAGGACAAAAACAGTTTATAAAGATGGTAAGGATATTCCTGTCTATCATGAGTTTTTTGAATATGATAACTGGGGTAATATTACCTATACCCGTCATACCGGTACAGGCCTGGAAGTAAACTATTATTACTATAATACAAATAGTAGTGGTGGTAATTTCAGAAAACCAGAATTTGAACAGGGTAAGATAGATAGTAATATCAGGAATCTCCTGGCGGGAAGTAGGGTTATTGGCGGCAATCAACGGGATGGTATTATTATCCAGGAAACAGCCTATCAGTATGATTCTAAAGGGAATTTATTGAAAGAAGCTGTATATTTGGATGGCAGGTGGATGGTAACTACTTATAAATACGATCAATATGGAAATGTCATTGAAATGGTTGATCCCCGGGGAGTAACTACAGAACTGAGATATAGTGCTGAGTATAATTATGGATTCCTTACTGAAAAGATAAGCAAAGGTATGAATGGCAGGATTAGCAATGCTGATGGAGAAATTCTGGCACCACTTATCTATAGTTATGGTTATGACTTTAATACAGGTTTAAAGACATGGGAGATAGATCCGGAAGGAAATCTTACAGAATACGAATATGACCGGCTGGGAAGACTGGTCAAGATAATTTATCCAGTTGATGAAGAAAAAGAGATCATAAAAAATATACCACGAGCCGATCTAAGGCCAGTTGATTACGGTGACAGGAAAAACAATCCTGTAAAGATACAATATTATGATGATCAGGAAATAAGTACAACAGTAATAAATGTCACAGAAAATATAGATTTAAATGACTATAGAGTAAGAAATAGGCAGATTGTAGAACCCGTCTTCAATAAGAGTAAATATTATTATGACAGCCTTAATCGTTGGGTTAAACTGGAACAATATTTGAAAGAAGGAGAATTGAGCCAGGGACAGACTTCGCCTTTCGTTACCCGGTTTGTCTATGATCAGTTGGGTAATAGGGTGGAAACGATCGACGCCAGAGGGAATAGAACCAGAACTGAGTATGATCTATTAGGCCGGGTTACAAAGATTATCTATCCTGATAACAGTTTTACTGAGATTAAGTATGATAATTATGATAACAGCCGTTTGGTTATTGACCAGGAAGGTAATCAGACTTATGAGAAAAAAGACTGGGCTGGAAATGTTATTGAAGTAAGTAAATATAATCAGGGTGTTAAATATTCAAGCTATGCTGTTTATGACCGGAATGGAAATCTGATTTATGAGATCGATGCTAATGGACGTAGAACTGACTATTATTATGATCAAGCTGGAAGATTAATAGAAAAACACTTGCCTGCAGGCGAGTATATCCTTCCTGGCAATAGTGTGCCTACTCCTGATTATAGGCCAGTAGTAAAATATGAATATGATGACAGTGGAAACCTGATCGAGGAAATACTTCCGTCTGCTAATACAGGTCTGGTTAATCCTGCAGATTATACTTATTATTATCATTATGATGAGTTAAATAGAAAAATAAAAACCATTGATCCAGAGGGTAATGAAATAAAGGTATTTTATGATCAGCTGGATCGGGAAATAAAAGAAGTGGATCCACTGGGTAACAGTGTTGAAATAATTTATGATAGCCGTGGCAATCAAAGGGCAATAATTGATGGTGAGGGAAATATCAGCTATAAGGAATATGACATAATTGGACAGGAAATAGCCAGTTATGACCCCAGAGGGGTTATTCCGGCAGTTGGAACGGGTACAGGTAAATTGGTTGTAATTAAAGGGAAAAATTATAGATTGGATCCTGCTTATTGTACTACTTATCAGTATGACAGCCTCGGTAGAAAAATAAAGACAACGGATCCGGCGGGGAATACTGTCTATTACAATTATGACGAAGTTGGGAATATAATCAAAGTTGTAGACGGAGAACAGACTACCAGTTATGGATATAACCAGCTATATTTCCTGATTGAGGAAGTATTGAATCCAGGAGATCCTGGTGAAATGCGTACCAGATATGAATATGACAGGGTTGGAAATTTAGTGAAGAAAACAGAACCCCGTAATCAGGTTATCAGCTATGAATATGATGATCTCTATCGTTTAACCAGGGTTATCAAACCGGATGGCAGTAGCGAAAGATATCAATATGACCGGGTAGGCAA
>JANWJZ010000054.1 GCA_025451675.1 Halanaerobiales bacterium
GATTATTTTTCTTGTCGGCTACTATATTTGCCTCAGGATACATAGCACTTACCAGTTCATGTACATACTCTACCTCAATACTATTTACTCTGATACTTTCTATTACATTGACTTCCCCAAAAGACTGGCCTTCTCCAACCATTTGTTCCATCAATTTGCTGACCAATAAACCTGCACTTTCTACATTGGCCGGTGAACCGTAAAAGACAAGGTTACCTTTGCCGTCACTTTCAATGATTAATTCTGGATAAACCCTTTGCAGATAGTTTACCAGGAATTCTGCTCTATCCACTGGTACTGCCAACAGTCTGGCTGTGCTGTCTTTTTCCGTATCCAGTTTGCTTAATAATTCTTCTCCCTTTACTATATCTTCCACTTTTCCTTTAAAAATCAATTTATTATTTCTATTATCGGGTACAATACTCAATTCCGGATAAATCTCCATAATAGTACTGGCTGTTTGATTTAAATCTGCATGTTTAACATCTACAGTCTTCACCACGATATTTGAATATAATTCATCTATTCTTTCCGGGGTTGCCACAACAACAGTATTATCATACCACTTATATGCCAACCCATGTACCTGAGTTACCAGGTGCAGGGCATCCTGAAAAGATAAATTCCTCAAATGAATTGTAATTTCACCACTGACTGAACTGTCTGTTACCAAATTGACTTTTGCCAGCTCAGCAATGGTCCTTAATACATCCCGGACATCAGCACCCTTGAAGTTCATATTAATTTTTGTATCAGCAGCCAGCAATGTAGCCTGTGAGAGTATAGACAGGATGAATATTATTGCTATAAAAAGTGGATTTCTAAAAACCTTCATTCATACCACTCTCCATTTCCAATTTGAATTGCACTCCCTCATATACTATAACGAGTTCATTCTCCTGAATATCAATAATCCAGAATCCTTCAATTTCTGTCTTATGGCGGATAATCCTGGTTTCATTTCTGTAGTTAATAACTGCTAACCTTCCATAATTATTACCTATTATACCCTTGAGTTCAAAAGGAACCATAGACTTAATCATTTCAATGGTCATTCCGTCCGGTAATCTTGAACTCCGGAAATCCCTAAAAGGATTACGGAAAGTCCTACGGTAGGATTGGGCTGTAGTCAGTACTTCTACCTGTGGTGTTTTCATCTCCTCTTCAACAATTTCCTCCACCGGTACATCAACTGTTACTGGAGCCTTTTCCGTGGGGTTTTCACTAATCTCACCCCTACCTTCATCCTCTTCCCTCTTCTGAACGGTTTCAGTATCTCTTTCCTGTATAATCTGCGCTGTTTCCTCTGCCGGGTAGAAATAGAAATAATAGATGCCCCCGGCTATGAGTAGGATTGAAAGGATAAGGATTATGATTATATGGGACTTTTTCATTATTCCTCACCACCAGGTATTAGCTCATAGTGAAATATGTAGGTTCCATTTATATTCAACTTATCATCTCCCTGGTCTTTTCTGGATACAGTTACCTTTTTAAACTCTATCTGTTGATTAAGCTTACCTATTCCATGGAGGAATAATACAAATTCTTCAAAACTTCCTTCTGCCATCATATTTACTTCTACAGAATCTTCCCTGTGAACGGGTATAAATGAAGTAATCTTTACTCCGGATTTTCTGGCTTCATCTTCAAGGACCTGAAGCATTTCGTCTACAGTACGGACAAGCCTGACCAGTTTATCCTTTTTTAAATACTCCAGTTCCTTATATCTTCTTTCCAACTCAGGCATATCCCTTAAAGTTGACAGATACTGATTAATCTGCCTCTGTTTATTTGCTTTCTGGCTTTCCAGTTGCTTAATTTCATCAGTTTTCGGAAGGAATACAAAATAATAGGATAAAGCAAGTATTAAAAAAACACCAAGAAAGATTAACATGATCCTTTCCCTGCGGCTCAGATTGCTAAACATCATCTCTCACCCTCTTTTTCTTCAGCTATCACTGCTTCTATGCTGAAATGGGTATAATATGAATGATGGGTTACACTGATTATATTAACATTATCATAAATTGGGGATGCTTTCATATTGCTGATCAGGTCCAGCACCTTTTGATTATTTGCCGCAATCCCAATTATGGTAATATTATTATCCAATATATCCAGATTTGTCAACATAGCCTGGGTTGGTATGACATAACCCTGCTCGATTATAGCCTCTGCCCAAACATACTTCAGCGAAGCCCTTTTCTCCCTAATATCTTCCAGCTCTTCCACTTCTCTCTTTAATCTATTGTATTCGGCCACCCTAACCAGGAGGGTGTTAATTTGCCCATCCAGGTTTCTTATATCTGATTTTAATACGCTGATTTCCATGCTTAATAATATGTAATAGATTATCATACCAAGCAAAACCAGTACAACAGCAATTATCGTGGCTATTTCCTTCCAGTTAATGGAGTAAACCTCTATCCTCTCTTTCAATAAATTAACCTTCATCCTCTAACACCTCGCTTACTCCCAGTCCTACTGCGATAGCAAATTCCTCTTTAGTTAAAGCAATACCTTTTCTATATCCAATATTCAGGAAAGGATCTAACAAAAACAATTCCCTTCCTATTTCCTGCCTGATTACATTTATCAGACCAGCCAGTTTAGCTCCACCGCCTGTTACATATATCCGGTCAACCGGACTTTTAAATTTCATTTCATAATAATCCAGGCTACGTCCTATCTGATCGGCCAGACTGCGGGCCTGAGATATGAGCATATGGCTCTGGCCGAGACCTGTCAGGGCAATCTGCTCAATGGCCAATTCAAAACTCTCAATCCCGCCCTCTATTTCAGGAAGCCCGTTTTTCTTCTTAATATTTTCTGCTTCAATATAACTCAGGTTATCCTCCTCCATGATGATTCTGGTAAATTCAAAACCGCCAATATCAATATTCCTGAAAAGATAAATATTATGATTATTTCCGATTACAACTCGCGTTCCTGAGTTGCCTATATCAACGATTGCAACAGTATTTTCAATGTGATTTTGGTATTCAACCAGCGATATTAAAGCCATCGGCTGGATATTAATCACAGTAGGTGTAAGGTATGCCCTTTCAAAAACATTCATGATATTATCAATGAGATCACTTTTGGCGGCAACCAACAATATCTGAGCCCGTCCATTTTCACGGGATAATATTTTAAAATCCTGGACAGCACTTTCAACCGGGTAAGGCAAATGGTCTTCTGACTCCCATTTAAGCGCCTCTGCCATTTTTTTCTCATCCTCTATATAAGGAAGTTCCATGTTCCTGATTACCAGATTATTATTGGGGATTGTCGTAATTATCTTACTGCTCCGGCAGCCCAGTTCATCTGCCAGTTCATTTAACCTGTTACCTACAGCAGCCTCATCAACTATATACCCATCCTCAATGGATTCGTAGGGCAGGCTTTTGCTGCCTATCCTGTCCACAAATAAGGTTCCCCTCTTCCTTTTGAATTTGACACCCTTTATGCTGTCTGTTCCTATATCAATTACAGTAATACCTTTTCTGAAAAGCAAACCTTTCACCTCTCTTCATTGTAATAAAAATTCCTGCCAGTCCACTATCCTGAATTTAATAAATTTTTTTAATTCCTTCTTCAAAGCAATATCCCTTAATACATCAACAAATCCATCATCATGGATAAATCTTCCGGGGCTTAAATTGGCGTTATTTCCAGCATAAACCCCGCCTCTAATCTCGTAATTTCCCATGGCGGATGAATCAAGGTTTAAATCTTTTCCAGCCACTAGCATTCCCCTGTAATATCCACAGGTAAAACTGAGATTTTCAGTAAAATATGTTATAGCATAATCGGCGACAAAATTGCCGTTTTCATGGTTAGCATGGATGCCAGAATCATTATTAAAATTTATATTCCCATCAATAATCAGGATACCGCTCCCCTTTATATATAGATCTTCATTTAATATGATATCTCCCCTTATTACAACAACTTTATCCTGTATATCAAGAACCAATTCCCCGGATTCCTTTTTGTATAATATTTCACTTCCGGGAGTATCTCCAATAAATGCATTAGAGTCCATATAGTAATCAGCCTTATTACCTACCTCTGCAAAGAAACCCTGAAGGAATCCCAATTCAAGTTCTTCTTCGCTGCCAAGCAGCTTTTCATGAATTTTATCTTTATCCAGCCTTGTTCCATCAAGGCCGAAGATTTTATCTTGTCCTGGAATACTGCCGTTTGCAGCAACCTCTCCCCCAATATTGATTCCCTTGCCATTGATATTTACTGCATTTCCTGCTGCCAGGGGATAGGCAAAAATATTAAGATCAGGAAAACCGGCACCATAGGTGGCCTTTATCTCCCTATATACTCCTTCATAGTTGATGGATGAATTTATTATATAATCATCTCCGGTTATTTCTCTTTTGAGCCAGTTGATCTTTATCTCCTTTAAATAAGTTCTGAGCCTTTCCTTCTCATCATTTGCCAGTTCGCCCTGAGGCCATTTATCATCATCAGCAAGGAAATACCCTGCATATTCTATTACAGATTCTATATAATGTTGTGCCTGTACCAGTCTATGCTCATATCCGGCAATTCTCATCTCATTACTGATGATAATACTCATGCTCAGGATAAGTATCGATAGGACTGAGATGATTAACAGGCTTAAAACCAGAGCAGACCCTTGTTCTCCCTTCATACTTATCTCCCCTGGAATTTAATCAATCCGCCTGTAAATTTTCTCCTCAAACCTGTAGGGTTGGCCATCCTTTACCTCTATTTCAATCATCAGGATAACAAGTCTATCCTTTTCTTTTACCTCAAACTCTCTTACCCTGCTGCTGACAAAACTCATCCGGTTACCCCATTCAAATCTGCCGGGGCTGACTTCTCTGCATTTCCTGTAATATAGTTCACCATTATCCTTTATACCAAAGGCAATAGCATTGTAGGCTGGCTCTGCAGGGATGGTGGTGAACCTGAGCTGGAGCTTATCCCCTGTCTCTGTATTTTCATCTATGATGACTTCCTTTGCCATCCGGATATAGGGAGCCATGAAATCTATGATTACCCTGTGATCCTGTTGTGTCCTCAGCCTTTCGGTATTATAGGCAGTAATATTAACACAATTATAAAGTATACCGTAGAGAAGAATACTCAGGACGATTAAGATAGCTACGGCTGTCAATGTTTCCAGCAGGGTAAAGCCTCCCTCTTTCCTCCCCAGACTCATTTTCTCATCACCAGTGAGCTTAAGGCCACTGATTTCTGGCTGTCATTCCAGTAAACCCTTATACCTATAATCCA
>JANWJZ010000055.1 GCA_025451675.1 Halanaerobiales bacterium
TGCTTTATATACAAATTATATTATATAATAAAATGATGCCTTAATATTATTATGACAATATTTTAAAAAAATATAAATTAAAAAGAACAAAGGAAAACCCTTTGTTCTTGTTATTTTAAAATATAATAAGGATTTTCAGCATCATTAGTCAGGACAATATTTGTACCAACTTCTACATCTGCAAAATTTATTATTACATCTACCCGTTCAGCTGGTGCTATTATAATTTCATTCATAATAACCGGTTTCTCCAACAGGCCGCCATCACTGCCAATCTGTATAAAAGGACTACCATTACTTAATCTCATCCGGTAGAATCTTTCATTGGAACCATTTAAAATCCTAAAACGGTATTTCCTCTGCTCTACCTCCAGATATGGCCATACCATACCATTTACTAAAATCTTATCGCCAGCTACCCCAGGTGTTACCGAAGGATCAGGAAAATCAGGCCCAGGATTATCAACATTGCGTGGATAGAAGAGGGAACCATCTTCATTAAAAGAACGATCCTGAATAACCAACGGTATTTCATAACGGCCAGACGGCAAATTCAAAGAACGCTCTTCATCATCCCGAATGATATACATTCCTGCTAAACCTGCATATACATTTACCGATGGCATGATCATGATACCAGAGGGTTGCAGCCCGCTGTGTGTTAGGATATTCATAAATTTCTTTTTCAAAGCAGGGACCAACTTTTTTAAAGCCATTGGTATACCAGGCATCAGGGTAGCCATCACTTTCGGGCTCTACTTCCGCCCCATGAAGATGCACCACAGTTCTAACCTCCGGGGAATGTTCTCCGGAAGAATGCAAAGTACGGTCTATTGGTAGAAAGTGTTTATCTGGTAGATTATTGATCCATTTAATATAAACATATTCACCTCTATTTACCTCAATAGTTGGACCTGGATACATTCCTGCATAACCCCAGACCCTGGTTGGTTTTGGCAATTCACTGTGCAGCTGTTGTTCAAATTCATCCATAGTTATCTCATAATAGGAGAAAGAGCTAAAACGGGCCTTTGGTTTCATTATCTGTGGTATTGGCAGAGGGTCTACAAAAGGTGTCAGATTCAATTAGAACCCTCCCCTCTATAATTTATTACAATATTATATACTCCTGGCCCGTTTTTCGATAATTTTCTTTATTAATTTTTACAGAGTAAGCAACTCTCCCGCATCAATCTTCACTGCCTCACCATCAACACCAATCCAGACCGGCCGGGCAGAGGGGTTGTATGCCATTTTCCGGTCTACACTGAACTTCAAACTCCGCAATGCTTTAATATAATCCACAATCTCTATATTGGTAGCATACCAAACTGATTCATCACCAGCTGCCATCTTACAGAACTCTTCAATCAGTTCCCAGTTATTATTGTGTTCAAATTCAAAACTATGGCCCCAGACATAAAACAGGCGCATCTGGTCCCAGGGGGCAGGTTTTTGAAACTCCCTGCACCTCTCCAGCAGATTATCATCATGGTGGCAGGTCGGATGCCAGATCAGGAAATTATCAGGCAACCTGAAAGAACCATGGGAATACACGGTCCGGGAATACTCGATACCCAGATAGGAAATCGTTCTTGCCAATTCCTCAGTATAGTCACCAAAGGGATAGGACATGCCCCGTACCGGGTACCCGGCCAGTTCCTCCAGCCTCTTCCTGTCCTCCAGGATCTCATGCACCACTACATCCCCCGGCACCCTGGTCAGAAAGGGGTGGGTCAGGGAATGGGCTGATATCTCATGCCCCCTGAACAGGTCTCTAATCTCAGAAGAAGTGAGAAAACCTGGTTTATCAAGGATTCCTGCATTAAGATGAAAGGTAGCCTTAATTCCATATTTGTTAAAAATCTCCACTAATCTACGGTCATGAATCTGCCCGTCATCATAACTCATAGTCAGGGCCTTGCTCTTTCCTTCCGGATAATAGGCAAAGTATACTCTCATATTTCTACTCTCCTTTTACTATGTATTTTGTATATATTCAGTTTTACCTTACTTTATCTTACACTTTCCTGGTCAATTAGTAAAGGTCAGTAAAATCCAGCTCACAAAATATCTTGACTATATTTGGATCAAATTGGGTCCCGGCACAACGCCGCAGTTCCTGCAGTGCTTCTTCATGACTGATGGGTTCTTTATAGGAAGCACCATGAATCATTACATCATAGGCATCTACTACTGAGATTATACGGGATAAGAGAGGAATCTCCTCCCCTTTATTCCCCAGAGGATAGCCGCTGCCATCCCAATGTTCATGATGATTCAGGATATAATTACTGATATGTGAAAGTTCTGAAGAAGACAGGGATATACGATAACCTGCCTCAGGATGCTTCTTTATTTCCTCCCATTCTTCTTCTGTAAGAGGACTGTCTTTATTCAATATCTCATCACTGACCACTACCTTCCCAAGGTCATGAAGCAGGGCTAACAACTTCAGGTCTTCCAGCTCATTACCTGAAAGGCCCATTTTCTGGCCCACCTGAATGGCCAGCTCTGCCATCCTCTCTGCATGATCAGTGGATTCATGGCTCTTCCTGGCCAATGTATCTTTCAGGGAACTAATCAGGAGATAGCGGTAGTTTTTCCTATCCAGCAATTTATTACGATACATCCTGTCATCTGCTTTTTTTATTAATTTAGCCATCTCCCCATCCCTATTTACTCCCAGAGCATAACCTAAAGATACACTTAAGGGTACCGCTGTCTCCTTATTCGCAGAACATCTTAGCTTTATGGTTTGGCATATTTCCATTATTTCCCTTTCGTTACCCATATAGGGGAGAAGGACAAAAAACTCATCCCCGCCCCACCTGAAGATAAGGGCATTCTCCGGACAGGCACTCTTAATTATCTCTGCCAATTCTATCAACAACTTATCTCCCGCACTATGGCCAAAAACATCATTGGCTATTTTTAAACCATTCAAATCTCCTATGATTATCCCCAGGGGGATTGGTTCTTCATCCTTTAACTCACTCATTACCACATCGAAATAGGTACGGTTATACAGGCCGGTCAGAGAGTCATAAAAGGCTGACCTTTGCAAATCAGAAAACATCCGGAGGTTATCAAGCGCACTGGCAAATTGACTACATAAAATACGCAGGGTATTCAGTAAGGAATCACTAATTTTGTATAGGGTATAAAAGTTATAAAAAAGGGTTACCCCTACAGTACCCGTATTGGTTTTTAAGGGAACCCAGTAACCTATACTATCACCTATATTGACATAATCAGCAGACAGGTCCGGCAGGACGGGAAACTTATCCATGGTAAATAACCGGCCGCTCTCATCAATTCCCCTGCAAAAAGCTATCTCTTTTTCCTCATTAAATAAAAAAACAGCCATCAAATCAAAGCGGTAATTCTTTACCATCATTTTGAGAAAGACATCAATCAGGCGTTCCCGCTCGTCAATGGACTGGAGCTCATTATTCAATCTCAGATAAAATTCCGTATTCTCCTTTTCCCTGATTGTATCCCTTTCAAATAAAAGGCTCCTTAATCCAAGAGCTATGGACCCGGCCATGCCCCTGAGTTCCTGCTCCCTTTCCTCCGGAACAGGAGTGGTCGTCTGTAGTTCTATCAAACCCACCAGATGAGAACCGGCATAAAGGGGAATCCATAAGTAATGATATCTTCTATCCTGGAATCTATACAGCTCTTTCTTTTTTATTTCCGTCGAAAGCCTGTCCACAGCAATAAAATCATAACTGGGTACCAGGCCGGTCCTGTTAAAAATGGCCTCTCCCCGCAGGTTCTCCATTTCGTCATCTATAACATAAAAGGTAATTTGTTCCAATCCCAGAACCCTATCTATACTATGGAAAAGATATTCAGCTAACTCCTCATAGATAAAGGTTTTTCTGGAATTACTTATTAGAAGTTCCGCACCCTCAATCCCTACCCTATATAAATTGGTACTTTCAGTCAAGGTACCTCACCTCTTGATTAATCTTCAATATCCTCCTAATCCGTTCATCTGTTTCTGCCAGGATAGAATAATCATCTAAACTGATTCCGCCATTGGTTTCTTTATTTAAGAAACGGAATATGGTATAACCTATACCTTTAACCAGTTCATTTTCAATGGCCAGCCAGGCTGGATGCAGAGGGTAGATCTTAGAGTTAATGGTCTGTTCGTACATCAATCTAACCCGTTCATCAGTGTATCTTCGCTGCCAGAACTTACTTTCAAAGGCCGGTGCATGGACTGCAGTGACAGCCCAGCCATCCATAAAATCATCGCTGATTAGATACTCCACCAGATTCCAGGCCTCTTCCTTCAATCTGGATTTGGAGGAAACAGCTAGGACTGTGCCTCCTCCATAGCTGCAGGTTTTATTCCCTGAAGTGGGGAAAGGCAGGACACAGTAATCATCCATATCCTGCTCCATTCTATTAACCCGATTAATAATCCCATACCAGCTGCCTATATAAAAGACTGCCAGGCCATGCCTATAAAAATCTTCATTTACCTGATAAGGATGTTTGTTGATATCCTCAGGCCGGTCACAGATTTTTTTCATTATAGCAAAATACTTGATAGTATCCAGAACAACAGGGTCCATGATTATCCTTTCCGGTACTATATCCAGATTCGGAAAATCCCAACCCCGGGCCCAGAGTACAGAGAAAAAACGCTGGATAGTATCCCTTTCCAGTTTCAGCGCCACTGCCACAGCCTTTGGTATTTCCGGATCTTCTTCCTTCATTTTCTTTATCCTTTTAGCGACATTCATCAAACCTTCCCAATCCCTGATATCATCTTTACTGATTCCCAGCAGTGACATGTAATCCTTCCTGCCAGCCATGATGATGGTATCAACAAGCCAGGGGACGGCATAGCGTACACCATCTATAAGACAAATCCTGTTAATCCCTTCATTTATTGATGGTCTGCTTTTCAAATATTCTGGTATCCGGGCAAGATAGCCCATGTGCGCAAAGGTCCTTACCCAGCTGGTTCCCAACTGGACTATATCAGGAGCAGTGTTATTTTTAAAAGCCTCAATCAAGGCTGCCCATATCCTCTCCCAGGTAATAAGCTCTAGCTGAATTTTAACATTACTCTGGCTTTCATAAGTGGAAAATTTTTTTCTTAAATACAGAGATATTGCTGGGTCATGAGAACCGGTAATTAGCCAAATGCGCAATTTTTTATTAGCCATCAATAATCAGCTCTCTTCCTGATTTATTAAAAATAAAAAGCCCGGAAGGGCTTAAATGTAAATGCAGTCTGGCAGGCATAGCCTTAAATGGCCTTAGCCCCATGACTTTGCGTCATTACCTTTCGGTAACTTTGCCCTTAAACCAATTCATATATATTTTCAATTATTGAGAAATTTAAAATATTGATTAAACTAATTGCGACCAAAGTACTAATTCCCTATTTTCATTATTCTACTAAAATATAAAAATCCCTTTATTTATAAAAAAATTCCTTTTGTAAATAAAATTAAAGAGGATTTCCTGAATATGGAATTCCCCTTAAAAAAATTCTTTAAACATATTTAGCTGCTGAAAAAAGCCAGTTCTATGCACCCGGCCAATTTCCTATAGCCTGCTGGAGAGAGATGCAAATGATCACCACAATCATATAGGCTGTACAACCTTCCCGGTTGTTCAGGGTCTTCCACAGCTGCAGCAAAATCTATGACAGCATCAAATTCCCCACTACTCCTGATCCAGTGGTTAACCTTCTGCCTTGTCTCCTCATTCTCCTTATTATCATACTGTGAACCGGCAAAGGGAAGAATGGTGGCTCCATAGACAAGGATATCCTGCTCATGGGCCTTTTCGATAAATAGCCTGTAGGCCCTGATCAGTTCTTCCGCTGTTTCAGGCTTATGGCCTTCCTCACCGATATCATTAACTCCCTCAAAGACAATGAGATAACGGACACCATTCTGGGCCAGAACATCCCGGTCAAACCTGCTAATAGCTGTAGGGCCCAGACCTCCGCGCAATACCCTGTTGCCGCCTATACCCTGGTTGAGGACTGCAATTTTAGCTGTTGCACTATTGGCCTGAAACCGGTTGGCCAGTATATCTGTCCACCGGTCATTTCCATCGGTCGTTGAACCCCTGCCGTCTGTAATTGAATCACCCAGGGCAACTACGGCCCTCACTTCCGGGTCCTCTGTTAATATATCCAGCCCGCTTATGATATACCAGTGCTCTGTCCTTATTGCAGTACTCATCTCCCCGGCATCAATGGCATTTCCCGGTATGATATATGATGTAGTCCGGGAACCCGGATGGCCGGTCAAATCGGTTGGTACATCACCAAAATAAAGGGTGATAGCCATTGTCGTCAGCCCCGGCAGCTCATAATCCAGGGTATCAGAAACAACTACTTCCCCCGGTGCTATGATTACCGATTCATCGCCGGCAAAGCTTATCTCCTTTATTGTGCTGGTATCTATAGCGCTTCCTCCCCTGGCCACAGCCAGCTGTGCCGCCTTAATATACAGGGGTGAATTCCCATATTCATTGGAAAATTTCAGGCGGATTTTCTCCCCGCCGATAGACACACGGATAATCTGGCGCAATGTATTATTGGCCAGTCCCGGTTCCGGGGGCATATTATGCTCTTCAACCAACTGCTGTGCCGCGGCCCAGCTGCCTACCCATCGTTTTCCCCTCTTCTTTTCCTGCTGCATTTTCTACCTCCATCAGATTAATAATCTGTTATATAAATCACCTGTTACGTATATTAATTATATTCTCTGCCTTCAGCAAAATCAATCAAAGGCTCATTTTCTTCTGTAGAATACTCTTCAGCATCTTCTTTCCTTTCCTGGACTGTGCCATGAGGGTGTGCCGGGGGAGCATAGATGGAATACAACTTAAGCGGAGTACGCCCTATATTGATCAGATTATGCCATGTACCGGCAGGTATAAATATTACATAACCGTCATATACCCTGGTCCTATAATCCAGGCAATCGCTATCATTGCCCATCAGAACAAGGCCTTGCCCTCTTTCAATTCGTATAAACTGGTCCAGGTCAGTATGGAGTTCCAGGCCTATATCATCACCGGGTTCAATACTCATCAGGGTAAGCTGTAAATGTTCACCGGTCCATAAAGCAACACGGAAAAATCTATTCCGCCCGGCCATCTCTTCAATATTAGTCACAAATGGATACGGCCCATAATCCCTTAGCCATACTCTCTGTCCGGGGCGGCGTGGGCTAAATATATAGTCATCAAACAAGTTTTTTCACTCCTTTTCTGTCCTTTTCTATATACTATGACAGATATCTACAATAAGTGCCGCCCTTTTTAATCCGCCCCTTTAATAAGAGTTGCCCATGCGCCTATTTATATCGCCTTTAAATACTCGTTGACACGCAAGGCTGCCTTCGCGCCTTCCGCAGCCGAAATAATAATCTGTTTGTCTTTAATATCGGTAATATCACCGGCTGCCCAGATACCAGGCACGCTGGTCTCATTATTCTCATTAATGACTATCTCTTTCCTGGAATTAAGCTCCAGGATATCACTGACAAAATCTGTATTAGGTTCCAGGCCAATTTCGATAAAGAGCCCCTCTACCTCCAGTTCCTTTGTTTCACCATTTTTATCCTGGATGACGATGGATTCCAGCCTGTCCTCTCCCTTTATCTCCTGAATCTTATTTCCGGTATAGACAGTAATCTTTTCATTCTTTCTTACCTGCTCCTGGAGATAATGGTCACCCATCAATTCATCCATAATCTCAATCAGGGAAACATTACAATCTATTTTGGCAAGGTCCAGGGCCGCCTCCAGGCCAGAGTTACCCCCGCCGACCACGGCCACATTTTTACCGGCATAAAGATAACCGTCACAGATGGCACAATAGTGGACTCCCTTACCGGTCAGGACATATTCCTGACGCATGCCCAGGCGGCGCTTCCTGGTACCGCTGGCAATGATTATGGCCCTGCTCCTGTACTCCCTTCCATTATCGGTCCTGATAACATGTTCTTTACCCGGGATAATCCTCTCCACCTTTTCACCGATTACCGATTTAACATTATACTGGTTCAGGTGCTCCCAGAAATCATAGATTAACTGCTCTCCGGTAGCATCCTTTTTCCCCAGGTAATTGCCGATATCCTCTGTATCGATAACCTGGCCGCCCATATCACCGGATATAAGCAGGAGGTCTATCCCCTTCCGGACAGCATACAGGGCTGCATTCATGCCGGCAGGCCCTGCCCCGATTATGATCAGTTCCCAGACCTTACCGGTATAGTCTTCAGGCCTAATCCCCAGGAGGCGGTTCAGCTCACCGCTTCTCTCGGTTTCCATCAGGTCATCATAACCGCCGATATGTTTATCATTTATAAATATCTGGGGGACGGTTTTCCTGTCAGTCCTCCGGGCCATCTCCTCTGCCTTGCTTTTATCATCTATGTCGTATTCGATATAGGTAAGCCCCTTGCTCATCAGGAAAGCCTTGGCCTTCCGACAGTAAGGACACCATTTTTTTGAGTAAATCTCGATTTTTCTATTTTCTGCAGGCTTCATATCCATTACCCCTTTCTTTAGCTGAAGTCTACTATGCTTATATTATCCATTATTTCGGGGTTTAAGTAAGTAAAGTGTTTTACAAAAAGCCTACAGATCCCTGATTACTTCTTAATCCAATATCTTTTTCCGTTGCTGCCAGTCATATAAAAAACTGTTACTGAAAAATTCCAGTAACAGTTTGAGGTATTACCTATCAATTCATATCTCTCTAATTTATTCAAAAAAGTCGACAATTGTTTTAGCCTCTGCTTAATTACCTCTATATCTACCATCAGATAGCACCTCTGTTTTTGCAATTCTGGATGGTATCCATATTTGTCATCTCCCGGAGAAAAGTACATAAACTCAAATTCTTTCAATACCATGTAAATCAAAATAAACATTCCGTGCCCTAAAAGGACCAGGATTGGTAAATTGTAATCTCACTTTATCAAAATCACTTATTCTTCTTGAATGAAAATAAGGTTTTTCAAAACTTAATCTTTCATCTCTTATCCAATCAGGTACTTCCAAACCATGAAATTGCAAATAGTAGTCTATTAAGGCCGAAACTATAGTCAAGTATGTTATTTCTTCCTCAGTACAATCATCTATATTTACGGGTTCATATAAACTCTCTATAAACTCCTTATCTTCGGATTTCAGTAAATCTAATAATTGATTTATACCCATATCTTTATCCGGATAATTAAAAAAATCCCACAAGTATTTATTCCCAATCATACCCCAGATCCTCCCCCAAATATTTAATGAAGTTAATTTGCCTCTCCCCCAAAAGGTTCAGAGGAATATAATCTGAGATTGTGGCTAATAGTTCTTCTTTAGTAGTAATATTCAAATCTTTACACAATATATATGCATCTATAAAATCCTTAGCAGGTTCAGGTCTTGCAGCCAGTACTTTCATGGCAAGTAATTGCTCAGCTTTTGGTTTCAATATCTTTAAATTAGAATAGACTTTATAAGTTTCTTTATCTTCTTTTAAAAGAGATTTTAACGGTTCCTTAATGTCTTCATTTATCCAGTTATCAGGTAGGTTAAAGGTAAATCTAGTAAGCTCTAATATATTGTCCAATAGTTTTGAATTAGTCTCACTAAATACGCAATCTATATCCCTGGTAGCAGGTCTATTATCATAAACCATGGTCATAATAGAACCACCATAAACAGTTATATCAAGATGTAATTGGTTTTCCTTTAGTCGTTCATTAAGATAGTCAAAAATTTTCAATAACTTATCCCTGTCCATTAAACCCATATTATTGGAATTATTCATAACCATCTCCTACCCAGATAAATACTTCTTCTTTAATTATATCACGTTTTCAAATAAATACCAAAATTAAATCAATCCCTGCAAAAACTGCTGCCTCAAGTCCTCATCGAACTTCTCTATGGCATATCTGAGCATTGTCCGGGGCATCTGTTTATAATACTTCTGCAAAAACTCAAATTCAGTCTCAAAATCCCTCTTCCCCACTTCCCTCAACATCCAGCCCACTGCCTTATGTATTAAGTCATGCTCATGGTTTAAGAGGATTCTGGCAATCTCCAGGGTATCGGTAAAATCATTATTCCGGATAAAATACACGGTAGCCATGATAGCAATCCGCTGTTTCCAGAGATGATCTGTCCTGGCCAGCTGATACAGGAGACTCCTATCCTTATCAACCAGATAGGCACCCAATATCTTGTCTGCAGACGTATCCACTAGATCCCAGTTATTAACATAATCCAGGTTGTCCAGATACAAATCCACTATAGCCTTCTTTTCCTCTTCTGACCTTGCCTTCTCAAACTTATGGACCAGGATTATCAATGCTGTAAGCCGGTGTTCATGGAACTCAGATTGCAGAAGTGTCCTTGCTCCTTCCAGGGAAATCTTCCGGTAATACTTCCTGGCCACCTTCCTCTGGTCAGGTACCCTGATTCCCAGGAAACGGTCCCCTTCCCCATAGCCGCCGGGAATGGCATTGAAAAACCTGGGTAGAAACTCTGCCTTTTCCTGGTCTATATACTCTGCCAGCTCAGCCTTGATATTTTCTACATAATCCATTTCGGTCATCTCCTTTTATATGAAACTATCTGTCCACTAAAAAGTATAACTCAAATATTTTGGAAATCCAATTTATCTGTGTAGCCATTGATTTATATTTAGAATCAATTTAATAATTATAGGAATATAAAGGTATTTTGTTAATTATATAGAATAATAGACTATAAAATACAACGGGAGGAATAATTATGCGGAGAAAAATTTTATTACTTCTAATGTTAGTGGTTTTCTCTATACCAGCCCTGGCCCTGGATAACTATAACATCATATGGGAAAACTTTATCGAATCACCGGAAATCAGGGGCGGGCATTTTCTTGAGCTATCATATTTAGGAAGCAAATATGATGATTACGAAGAATACAATGACGGAAGTGATCCTGCCTGGATTATTAATCTGCTGGATTTCATCAATGATTACCATCACAGGGCAAAACTGAGTATTATCGCCAGTGATTCCACAGAAATATATGGAACCCTGGATTATGTACATGATTACAGGGAATATCCGCTAATGCAGACCTTCTCCTTCGGAGTAAAACAAAATCTCATTAATAAAGATACCTATAAGATTGCACTAAAAGGCGGTCTGTCCGGTGAAGTTGAAGATTATAACTTTTTTAGCAGGATAAATGCCGGGGTTTTATCTCAATATAAAATAAATGATTCCATGGATTTATATAACAACCTGGCCCTGGCCTATGATATGAAGGAGGATGAATATGCCTCTCTAACAGACGAAGTAAATCTTTTTATGGAAAACGGCCTCTTCTACAGGATGGATGAAAAGAATTCCTTTAAAGCCAGACTTAATACCAGAGCCGGTACAGAACGCAGTACAAGTACCAGTATCTCCCTTGCCTATCAATATGTTATCAACCCGGAA
>JANWJZ010000056.1 GCA_025451675.1 Halanaerobiales bacterium
AGAACATTGGTATTAATGACGTAGCAGCAGGAACCAGTGATATCTTCTATTATGGCGTTGAAGGTAACATCATTAGTGGTCTCAGTCCAGACATTTTAAGCAAACTGGAGATTTATGATGTACCATCCGGAAGCTGGAGCCTGCAGATTAACCCTTACCCAAATGTAGCACCATATACCTTTGAGAAGGATGGAAAAACTATCTTTAATCCCTTCGCCATCAGGGATGTAAGATTTGCCATGAACTTTTTAATTAACAGGCAATATATAGTTGACGAAATCCTTGGTGGTGCTGGCGGAGTAATGTATTCCATGGCTACACCGGGTCAGCCAGGAACATATAGGTATAACCTTGTTGCAGCCAAATTTGGTTTTACTCCAGAAGGTGACGAAGAAAGAGCTCTTGCAGATATAAATGCTGCGATGGAAAAAGCAGCTGAACTGCCAGAGAACAAAGGAAGGCTGAAAAAAGACGGTCAATGGTGGACCTATGATGGCGAACCCGTTACAATAAAATTCTACATCAGGGTTGACGATCCAAATGGTAGATTAAGAGCAGGAGAGTACATTGCCCAGCAGATTGAAAAAGCAGGAATCAAAGTAGAAAGATTACTCTGGGACCGTACCAAGAGTACTCCTGTAGTATATGGTGGAAGGCCAGAGGATTGGGAATATACTATTTATACTGAAGGCTGGGGTGCAGGAGCAACCAGACGTTTCTGGGAACATATCGTCGCCCAGATGTATGCTCCATGGTATGGATATATGCCAGGCGGATTCTCTGATGGCTGGAAATACGAAAATGAAGAAATCGATAGATTAACTCAGAATGCCTATAATGGCCAGTTCCTGACAGAGGAAGAGTACTGGGATTTAGCACTAAGTGCTCTTGAACTTGGCCTGGAAGATGCAGTACGTATCTACCTCTGCTATCAGAACCAGTACTTTGTTGCCAATAAAGACAGATTCAATGGACGCTTTGCTTATGGACTAGGTGATGGTTTGTCCAAGTATACATTGGTTACTGCCGATACTAAGGACAAAATTGTCAGGGCAACTCAATATTCATCTCAGGGAAGTCTCTTCATGAGTGCCTGGGACCCAGTTGGCCCCGACGGATTTAATGATACTTATTCCCGTTATATAGCTGAGCCATTATATGATGCTCCGGCTTTTGAAAGCCCTGCATCCGGTATGTTTGAGTTTGCTACTGTTTATCCAATTGATATACAGAGCAGTGTATCCAGGGATGAAGAAGGCAATCTGGTCGGTCATATCGAAGTACCGGCAAATGCCCTGCAGTATGATTCAGGCAGCAGGAAGTGGGTGGAAGTTGGCCCAGGCGTAAAAGCCTTCTCTAAAGGTAGCTATGGTCTGCGTCCGCATAAGTTCCACCACGGTGTACCGGTGACAATGGTTGACTACCTCTATGCTGCAGCTTTCTCTAAGGACTGGAGTAGAGAGGATTATGAAGGAGATCCCTATTATTCTGCAGCTTATGCTTCCTATGTTGGCGGTGCAGATGTGGGAGTAGGTACAGTATACGACTTTGAAAATAATCAGATTACAAATTACTTTGACTTCCAGTTCCCCGCTGATGAAAATAGGGTTGCTGGAAGAGGTGCTCCAAGCTGGTCTACCAGTGCCAACGCAGGTATTGGTGTAAGCTGGGAAGTAGTTGAGGCATTAGCCAGAATGGTAATTAATGGCGGTGCTTCAGGTGAAAAATATGCCTTTGATGCCTCTACACAGGGTGCTGTACAAGTAGACGTTATCAGGCCTACCTGTGTGGCTGATATCAAGGCTGAATTACAGAAGATGATTGCCGAGAAACACGTACCAGAATATATTGAAGACTTTATTACAGCAGAAGAAGCAGTTGCCCGTTATCAGGCTGCTATAGACTTCATTGACAAGTACGGTCATGCCTATATCAGTAATGGCCCATTCATCATGACCAGTCTGGACTTTACAGCTAACTTTGTTGAATTAACTGCCAATAGAGATGAAAGCTATCCATTTGAACCAGATTACTGGATGAATGAGTTCCGTACCTCCAGGTTACAGATTGATGAACTGGATATGCCTGCTATAGCCGGCAGAGGTGAAGACGTAGTAGTAGATATCCATGTATCAACAGTAGAATATCCAGAAAAAGAAGGAGAACCTGCTTTAGATGGTAATGTCCAGCTGTTCCTGTTAACAGATGAAGAAGAAATCGAATTTGAAGTATATCCAATGAGAGCCGGAAGATTTGTTTCCGAGATTTCAGGAGAAGTTACAAAGAACCTGGCACCTGGTTCCTATACAGTTATGGCTATAGCATCTGCTGAAGGGGCTACACCTTCTACCGTTACAGTAACAATCTTGCTTTACTAGGTAGATTAAAAGATAAATATGCCCCCGGTGTTCGGGGGCATATTTCTTCTTTTAAATATATTACCGGATTTACCAGGACAGTTGAGAACTTGATAAACAGAGGTGATATTTTTGTACGGCCAGTACGCAATTAAACGGATTATTTATGCAATTATAAATTATGCTATTATAATTTTTATATTATCGGCCTTATTCAATGCCTCCATGGAGGCAACATTGAGATCCCAGATTGAAGAAATGATCCAGGGAGAGTTTCTGGCCAGAGACTTAACCGGTTACACAGTAGAAGAAATTAATGAATTGAAAGCTCTCCGTAGGGACGAGCTTTATAGAAGATATCATTTATACGATCCTATGATAGTGAGAGTCTTCTGGCGTACCTATGATACATTAACCTTTAATCTGGGCAAATCAACCAGTGTGACTTCCTCAGCTGGTGAACGAAATGTTAGTATAATTGTTGGTGAAGCCATTCCCAAAACGGCATTACTGTTTACAGTATCAGCCTTTTTTAATATTTTAATAGGTATCTTTTTAGGTATCAAAAAGGCCCAGAAACCAGGTGGATTGCTGGACCAATCTACTTCCATATTAACCATGATAGTGTATGGTATGCCTTCCTGGTGGTTAGGAATGATGCTGATCATGTTCTTTGTTTATAAGTTGAATTTATTCCCTTCAGGAGGTATTCTTTCTACACCACCGCCAACCGGTTTTATGTATTATCTGGATATTCTCTATCATATGGCTTTACCTGTGTTAACCATGATCCTTTTAAGGGCCTGGGGAGGGGCCTATCTGATCAGGAATATTGTTCTGGGTACCTTACAGGAGGATTATATCATGTCTGCCCGGGCCAGGGGTATTCCGGAAAATAGAGTCTTATATGGCCATACCTTAAGGTCAGCAGCACCACCAATTGTAACCATGTCTGTAATGAGCCTGCTCACATCTTTTGGTGGAGCGATTATCTTTGAAGGTATTTTCAGCTGGCCTGGAATGGGTAATCTCTACTGGATTGCTCTACAACAGAATGATATACCTGTTTTATTGGGTAATTTATCAGTAACTATTCTTTTATATATGGCAGGCCTTGTATTACTGGATCTTATCTATGGATTCCTGGATCCCAGGATTAAGGTGGGTGGTAAAAAATGAGAAATGATGGAAATAAAGCTAAGAAAAAAACCTCTATTAGCAGAGAAACCAGGATAAAAGAATTCAAGGAATCCCTTAAAGAATTCTGGTCTGACTTTAAACAGGTTAAATATGGAATTGTCGGTTTAGTACTACTCATTGTCTTTATATTGATGATGGTTCTGGAACCATTTATAATCCCGTTTCCAGAGGCTGGAGAACGGTGGAGTGATATTACCTACTGGATAGATAATCCACGGAGTGCTGCGCCAGCCTGGGTAAACTGGTTTTCCGGCAAGAAGAATACAGTCCACGAATTTTTAACAGAACCGGAACTGCAGGTTACAGACACACCCCAGTTTCAGGTTGTTGAGGCGGAATTTAACTATAATTATAAATACGATATTCCTCCTGGAGAGCTTACTTTAAAGGCGCTGGGTAAAGGTAATGTTGTAGTAGAGGCTGAAATAATCAGACCTGACGGTGAGACTATCAATCTGGTGAGGAAAAATTTTAATACCAGGAATGAGACGGAGATTAGAATTCCCCTTGGCAATGAGGCTGCAACAAGGATTATTAACTTTGGCCGGGAATTTGAATCAACTGAAAACAGCAGAAATGTTCAGAGACATCTCCTTAAGCCGATGGAAATCCTTTTCTCCAAAGCCCAGGAAGGTATCCTGGTTAAACCTGAACCATTAAAAGGTGATTACCGGATAAATGTAAAGGCAATAATCGTTGGCAAGGATTCATACATTAAGGATCCGGAGGTTGTTGTTTCCGGAAAAGTCTTTGGTTTTCTGGGAACAGATGACGCCAGACGTGATATCTGGAGTGGTATTGTTGTCGGAACAAAATGGGCTATATTTATTGGATTATTAACTGCATTTGTTTCAATTGCTGTTGGTATAATGTATGGTGTAACAATGGCATATTTTGGCGGCTGGGTTGACAGCCTGATGATGAGAATCTATGAAATCTTTGTAAGTATTCCCATGTTACCCGTTCTGGTTGTATTTAGTGCCGTATTTTCACCCAGTCTCTGGACCTTAATCCTGTTTATGTGTGTATTCTATTGGACCGGCCCTGTTTTGACTGTTAGAAGTATGGCTCTGCAGATTAAAGAAGAGACTTATATAGAAGCGGCTCATGCTCTAAATGCATCGACCGGCCGGATTATATTTAAGCATATGATTCCGCAATTGATTCCCTATGCTTTTGCCAATATGGCTCTTTCTGTACCGGGAGCGATAGTTGCCGAGGCTTCTATCAGTTTACTGGGACTGGGTGATGCTTCAGTGGTTACCTGGGGACAGATCCTACATGGAGCAATGAAGAGCAGTGCTGTGTTAAAAGGTTTATGGTGGTGGATTGTACCACCAGGATTAATGATCGCATTACTGGGTATGACTTTTGCTTTCTTAGGATTTTCCATGGATAAAATCTTAAATCCAAAATTAAAGACGAGGTAGATAAAATGGAGAGAGTATTAGATGTCAGGAACTTAAAGGTTTATTATTTTACCAGTAAAGGACCAGTACGTGCTGTTGATGATATCTCCTTTTATATAAATAAAGGAGAGACTCTGGGTGTAGTAGGTGAATCAGGTTGTGGAAAAACAACATTAGGAACAGCCCTGTTAAATATGCCAACACCACCAGGTAAAGTAGTTGGTGGGGAGATTATAATAGATGGGACAAATATCCTTGAACTTAATGAAAACCAGCTGCGTAAAAATGTACGCTGGGAGAAGATTTCCATGGTATTCCAGGGAGCAATGAATTCCCTTACTCCTGCCTATACAATTGAGAAACAGATGTTGGAGACCCTGAGATACCACCGGGAACTTGATGAACAGGAAGCCAGAGAGAGGATAAAGAAATATGTCAACTTAGTTGGTCTCTCAGATGATGTTTTGAAACGTTATCCTCATGAACTATCCGGAGGTATGAAGCAGAGGATAGTTATAGCCATGGCTTTATTCCTGGAACCGGAACTTGTTATCTGTGATGAACCTACTACTGCCCTGGATGTAGTAGTACAGGCCCAGATAATTAATCTATTAAAGGAGTTAAAGCAAAAACTGAATCTTTCCTTTATCTTTGTAACCCATGACCTGGCTACAGAGGCAGAAGTTGCTGACCGTATCATGGTTATGTATGCAGGAAAGATTGCTGAAATCGGTACAAATGATCAAATTTATGGTGAACAGGGCCCCATGCATCCATATACCAGTAATTTGCTGGCTGCTACTCCCCGTCTGCACAAAAAGGTAGAAAAACTAAACTTTATCCCGGGTTCACCTCCTGATTTATTGAATCCACCAGCAGGCTGCCGTTTCCATCTCAGATGTCCTGTTGTTATGGAAAAATGCCGCACAGAAGAACCACCTCTAAAAGAGGTAGAAAAAGACCATTATGTTGCCTGTTGGAGGTGTTATGAGAATGAGTGATGTAATTTTTGAACTTAAGAATGTGAAAAAATGGTTTCCAGCCCGGCGGAACCTGGGACAGTTATTGAGTGGAGAAAGAAAATGGATAAAGGCTGTTGACGGGGTTTCTTTAAAGATAAAACGGGGCGAGATCTTTGGCTTAATCGGAGAATCCGGTTGTGGAAAGACTACTACCGGTAAATTGATCATGAAATTAATGGAGCCCAGTGACGGGCAGATAATCTTTAATGGTGAGGATGTTACCCACCTGGATAAAGAGAGGCTCGGCCAGTACAAGAGAAATGTGCAAATGATCTTCCAGGATCCCTATGCTTCCATGAACCCCCGCTTCAGGGCTGTAGATGTATTAACTGAACCACTGGAGATACACGGAATAGGAAAAAGCAAAGCGGAGAGGGAAGAACTTGCTGCTAAAGCTCTTGAGGCAGTTAAGTTAACTCCACCGGAAGATTTTCTGGGCAGATATGCCCATATGCTCAGTGGCGGCCAGCGCCAGAGACTGGCAACTGCCCGTACCCTAATTCTTTCTCCTGATTTTATAGTTGCCGATGAGCCTGTTTCCATGATTGACCTTTCTACCAGAGCAGAGATTCTGCACATGATGAAAGAAGTTCAACAGAGTATGGGTTTGACTTATCTCTATATAACCCATGACCTTTCTACTGCCCGTTATTTTACAGACCGGATTGCGGTTATGTATCTGGGTAAAATTGTTGAAATGGGATATGCAGATGACCTGATAGATAAGGCAAAGCATCCATATACAAAGGCCCTTATTTCAGCTGTCTGTGAACCGGTTTCCGGTAAGGTAAATCAGTCAAAGGAAGTACCAATTAAGGGAGAAATACCATCTGCAGCAAATATACCAGAAGGCTGCCGTTTCCACCCCCGCTGTCTTTATGCAAAACCGGAATGTATGCAGGGTGAAGACCCGGAACTCCAGGAGGTAGAAAACGGTCATTATGTAGCCTGCATAAGGTATAAAGAGATAGAAGAGATGGGAACATCCTGGCGATAAGCCAGTTATAAACCAGCCCAAATAAAGGCTGGTTTATTATATTGATAATTTAATTAATAAGTCATGTAATTTTTCAAATAATAAACCAGCTATAAACCAGGCAGGCCCATAATCCAGCCTGATAAAGCCATTGATAGAATAAGTAGCTTTGCTATAATCCCAGGGGCAGACCTTGACAGTATTTTTCAAAATAAAACCTGTAAAGTATTCAATGCTCCAGATAAAGATAACATAAATAATACCTCTCAAGAAGAAAGGCCAGTCTCTGATAAAGTTATGGATAGGTTCCAGAAAAACAGCCAGGCCGTAGATGGGAAACATCCAGAGATATGTCCAACCTCTCAGTTTGCGGTCGCCTCTGATGAGGGAGCCTAATCCTGTCCAGAAAATTTCAATACACCAGCCAGTAAAGCCATAGATTATGAATCTTGTCAGCATATTAATATTATCTGCTTATAAAGAAAAGCTTATTCTAAAATAATTTATTATTTAAGGCAGGAAACAGGGAGAATATAGGGAACTATTATTAAGATGCTGAATAATTAATTCCATGTATTTAGAAAGGGGGATAATGGGATATGAAACTTCTGGTAATCGTTTTGAATAACACCCAGAAATTTGAAGATTTGTTGCTGGAATTGACCAATAATGGTATCAGGGGCGGAACCATTATAGATACTTCTGGAATGGCCGGAAGTTTAGCCAGTGTTTATAATGAATTACCATTGTTCGGTACATTAAAGAATATATTGAATGAAAATAAGCCTATAAACAAAACATTATTTATGGTTTTGCCGGAGGAAAAGCTAGCTATAGCTATGGATTGTGTGAGGAAGGTGGTTCCCAATCTGGAGGACGAAAATACGGGTATTATGTTTACTTTGCCTGTAGATCAGGTTGAGGGCTTTCCCAAATAAATAGATTAACCTTTCTTGAAAAAATTTACTTATTTGCTTTTATGTCATTAATTAATTATAATATTAAATGGAATATTATAGGGAGTTGGGGTGGAAGGGGGGGTGGGTGGTGAAGATATTGGTTGTGGTTTTAAATGAAACCGAAAAAATGGAGGATTTACTACTGGAGTTAAATGATAAAGGTATACATGGCGGGACTATTATAGATAGTATGGGAATGGCTAAAACCCTATTTGATAAAAATGCGGGGTTACCGCTTTTTGGCTCCTTGAAGCATATCTTGAATGAAAACAAGCCGGTTAATAAAACCTTATTTATGGTCCTGACTGAGGACAAGGTAACTACAGCAATGGATTGTGTCCGGAAAGTAATTCCCAATTTGAATGACGAAAATGTCGGAATCATGTTCACGCTACCGGTTGACCAGGCAGAGGGTTTGACTAAATAAGTAAAATAAGTAAAGGAGATGAAGTCATAGGATATGAATTTTTTATTTTATATATCTATAATAGTCTTTACGGGAATTATAGCCGCAAAAATCTTTTCCAGGTTTAGATTACCGAATGTTACAGGTTATCTGATTGGTGGTCTGATTATTGGGCCTTCCCTTTTAGGGATTATACCACAGGAGGCCATGGGAGACCTTAAGATCGTATCAGAAATGGCGCTGGCCTTTATTGCTTATGGTATTGGAAGCGAATTTAATCTGAGCCAGCTTAAAAAAATGGGAAAAAATATAATTACGATAACCCTTTTTCAGACCATTGCTACTATGCTTTTTGTAACTGCTGCCATAGCTTTCATCAGTGGGCAATCTCTCTCCTTTAGCCTCGTTTTGGGAGCTATCAGTGCCGCAACTGCCCCGGCTGCTACAGTGATGGTAATTAAACAGTACAGGGCCAGAGGGGAAGTAGTAAACACATTATTACCCGTAGTCGCCCTGGATGATGCTATCTGTATCATCGCCTTTGGGATAGCTACTTCCGTAGCACGGGCTTTTGTAGGCCAGACTGGCACAATTTCAGTATTTAATATGCTTGTAATTCCTATGTTAGAAGTTATTGCCGCTCTGGCATTGGGGCTTATAATGGGAGTATTTCTTATCCTATTGATCAAAAAAATCGATGGTGAAACAGAACTGATGTCATTGATCATTGCCATTGTGTTTGCCACAGCAGCTATTTCCCTCAGGTTTAACTTATCATCACTTCTCTCCTGTATGATGTTAGGTGCCACTATTGTAAATGTGATTCCAAACTTTAAAAAGGCCTTTACTATAGCAGATAGATTTACTCCAGCCTTATATGTGGCCTTTTTCACTGCTTCAGGCGCAGAGTTAAATCTTTCTGTCTTAAGATCTGTGGGTTTAATAGGGATTGTATATATAGTATTTAGAATTATCGGTAAGCTGGCTGGTTCATATCTGGGAGCAAGGGTTTCCAATGCCTCAGAAAATGTCAGGAAATACTTAGGTTTTACCTTATTACCACAAGCCGGAGTGGCCATCGGATTATCCATGGTAGCGAAAAGTATTTTACCACATCCCTACGGAGACCAGGTAAGGACTATAGTACTTGCAGGCACGATAGTATTTGAACTATTAGGCCCGGTAATAACAAAAAATGCATTAATTAAGGCCGGGGAAATAAAATTGAGAGATATGGATAAAGTAGCTGAAGAAGTTTAAATATATTCAAATTGAAGATATAGTTATAAAGAGGAAATAGAGGCCCCAAAACCTGAGCCTCTATTTTTATTTGGAAACAATAATTTCACTTCTCATATTTAATTTTCTATATTTACTGGGGCTTAAACCTTTTTCTTTTTTAAATAATTTAGAAAAATACAGGGGATCCTGGTATCCTACAGAACGTGAAATTTCAGCAATTGAAAGTTCTGTATTTTTCATCAGTTTACAGGCCTGGTTTAAGCGGAAATTAATCAGGTATTTTTGAGGTGATATTCCCATTTCTTTTTTAAATATTGTAAAAAAATATGTCCTATCCAGGCCTATATATTCAGATATTTCTTCAATACTTATTTGCCGGGAGTAGTTATAGGTAATATAATCAAGAGCCAGCTTAATATATTTATTTTTACTGATATGCTTTGCTTTATCCTGTTCTTGTACTTTGCTGATATAGGCCAGAAAATGATACAGATATCCTGTTAACAACATTTGATTGGTGCTGTTAATCTCTTTAAGGGAAATCATTTTTCTGATTATTTCTTCCAATTCATTTCCTGCATAAGAAAAAACAGGATTATTTATACTTAAACCGCTTCTTTTTAAATATGTTTCTGCCATCAGGCCGTTAAAACCAAGCCAGATATAAAACCATGGTTCATCATTATCGGCCTGGTAAAAGGAGATGGTGTCAGGAACGATTAAAAAACCCTGTTTAGCATTGATCAGGTATTCCTGTTTATTGATTATAAATTTTCCCTTTCCATTGATAACATAATGAATTAAATAATGATCACGGATTCCCGGTCCCCATGAATGACCGGGTTTACACTTTTCTATACCGCATATGTACATATTTAAATCTCTATTTTTATCTTTATCCTGATGGTTTGTTAATTGAATAAAGTCCGTTATTTTATGCATTAAACTATACACCTGCCTATTATATTAAACAACATTATAACATAGTTAGACAACATCAGTCCATGGTTTTAAGGGAAAAGAGAATATAAAATATAAGCAATGGATTATTTTGATTTATAAAAAAGGAGGATGGAGAATGTCCAGAAAGCTTGCTCAAACCCCGCCAATGGGATGGAATAGCTGGGATTGCTATGGTGCCAGTGTGCGGGAAGATGAAGTCCGGGCCAATGCCGAATATATGGCGAAGAATCTTAAACAATTCGGCTGGGAATATGTAGTGGTGGATATCCAATGGTATGAACCCAATGCCAAAAGCGACCAGTATAATCCCCATGCTCCACTGGTGATGGATGAATACTCCAGGTTGCTGCCGGCAATAAACCGCTTCCCCAGTGCAGCTGGCGGTAAGGGCTTTAAACCACTGGGTGATTATATCCATAGCCTGGGGCTTAAATTTGGAATCCATATATTGCGGGGTATCCCCCGGCAGGCTGTTGCCCAAAATACAGCGATTCTGGGGACAAATTATACTGCAGCAGATATTGCTGATACAGATAGTACTTGCGACTGGAACACGGATATGTATGGAGTTGATCCTACTAGACCGGGTGCCCAGGAATATTATAATTCTATCTTTCAACTTTATGCTGAGTGGGGCGTCGACTATGTCAAGGTTGATGATATTACCCGTCCTTACCGCCGGGGCGAGATTGAGTTGATCCACAATGCAATCAAAAATTCCGGCAGGGAAATGGTACTCAGTCTTTCACCAGGACCAACTCCTGTATCTGAAGGGGATCATGTGTCAAAATACGCTAATCTCTGGCGGATGACCGATGACTTCTGGGATCGCTGGGATTATCTGTATGCAATGTTTGAGAGGGCGGATGCCTGGAGTGATTATATTGGACCGGGGCACTGGCCTGACGCTGATATGCTTCCTCTTGGCAGGATAGGAATCAGAAGTGCCGGGGGTGACCGGTATACACGTTTTACCAAAGATGAACAGATTACCTTGATGACCCTTTGGGCGATGATGCGTTCTCCATTGATGTTTGGCGGGGATTTGCGTTATAATGACGAGTGGACCACATCCTTGCTTACCAATGAGGAAGTACTGAGGATTACGAAATCCAGCCATTCCAACCGTCAATTGTATCGTGAGGGTGATATAATTGCCTGGACTGCGGTGGGAGAGGATGATTCCGTTTATCTGGCTCATTTTAATTTAGGGAAGGAAGCAGTTGATATTTCTACAGAACTGTCTCAGTTAGGTTTATCCGGTATTTATCTGGTGCGTGATCTGTGGGCGAAAGAAGATATGGAAACAACTAACACTGGTATACTTACCAATGTGCCTGCACATGGGGCGGTTCTAATGAAATTAACCAGACAGGAGGGATAAAATGCCTAAAATAACTTTTCTGGGGGCCGGAAGCACAGTTTTTGCTAAAAATGTATTAGGTGATTGTCTTTTATCACCTGCTTTAAATTCTTCAGAAATTGCCCTTTATGATATTGATGAACAACGCCTGAAAGAATCTGAAATGATGCTTAAAAATTTAAATAAAAATTGTAACCAGAACAGAGCAAAAATTATAGCCTATACCGACCGTTTAGAAGCTTTACGGGGTGCTGATTATGTTATCAATGCTGTCCAGATTGGTGGATATGAACCCTGTACGGTTATTGATTTTGAAGTTCCTAAAAAATATGGCTTAAGGCAAACAATTGGAGATACAACGGGTATTGGGGGTATTTTCCGGGCTCTCAGAACAATACCGGTGATGCTTGATTTTGCCAGAGACATGGAAAAGGTTTGTCCAGATGCATGGTTTTTAAATTATACCAATCCCATGTCTATAGTAACGGGTGCTATGCTGAGGGCAACCAATATTAAGACCGTTGGCCTTTGCCATAGTGTTCAGGTATGTGCATCAGGACTGCTGGAAGGCCTGGGTATGAGTACGGAAAATATACAGTGGAAAATAGCCGGTATAAATCACATGGCCTGGCTTCTTGAAATTAAAAGGGATGGCAAAGACCTTTATCCTGAAATAAAAAGACGGGCAGAAGAAAGAAAAACTCCGCACAATGATATGGTTAGATATGAAATAATGAAGCGTTTTGGTTATTATGTGACTGAATCCAGTGAACATCTTGCAGAGTATTTGCCATATTTCATTAAGAGTAAATATCCTGAATTAATCGAAAGGTTTAATATACCCCTTGATGAATATCCGCGCCGTTGTGAAGCTCAAATTAAAGGCTGGGAAACTATGAGGGAGGAATTGGTTAATAATAAGGAGTTGACTCATAGCAGGACCAATGAATATGCCTCCTATATTATGGAAGCTATGGAGACTGACCAGCCTTATAAGATTGTAGCTAATGTATTGAATACGGGTTTAATAACTAATTTACCGGAAAAAGCCGTTGTAGAAGTACCCTGCCTCGTGGACAGAAGTGGGATTAGCCCCTGTTATGTTGGAGAACTTCCTGAACAGCTGGCTGCCTTAAATAGGACTAATATCAATGTACATTTATTGACAATTGAAGCTGCCCTTACCCGTAAAAAAGAATATATATATCAGGCAGCTTTACTGGATCCCCATACATCTGCAGAATTATCTATAGATGAAATAATATCCCTGTGTGATGATTTAATTGAAGCACATGGAGATTGGTTGCCAGAATTTAATTAAGGATGAAATTTTGCTTGACAATTTATCTGTTTAATGATATTCTTAATTAAAATATCTATCGTATAATTTTCTGGACAATTATATAAATCAGAATCATCAAGAGTGGTGGAGGGACTGGCCCGATGAAACCCGGCAACCTACCCCGTTGAGGGAAAGGTGCTAAATCCTGCATTCCCACTTCAGGGAATGAGAGATGAGAGGACTTACATAACCCTCTCTGAGGGTTTTTTTCATATCTACGGCACGCTGGTTAATTATTGTGCAGGAGTTATATTTTTAAAAAATTTAAAAAGAAGTAGAGGAGGAAAGGTGGTTTTAAATCGGTGATAGAGATAAAAGGACTGGTGAAAAATTATAGTACCGGACAGGGAGTTTTACATGCCCTTAATGGTGTTGATTTAAAGGTAAATGAAGGAGAAATATTTGGGATTATAGGGCCCAGTGGTGCCGGAAAGAGTACCCTGATCAGGTCACTGAATTTACTGGAGATACCTGATGCAGGCAGTATAAAAATTAATGGGAAAGAAGTAAGAAGCCTGAAGGGTAAAGAGTTGAGGGATTTCCGCAGGAAGATTGGAATGATATTTCAGCATTTTAATCTCCTCTCTTCCCGCACAGTCAGGGAGAATATAGCTTTTCCCCTGGAGATAGCCGGTGTGCCTGCCGGAGAGAGAAACAGGAAAGTAGACCGCTTAATGGAATTGGTGGGCCTGAGTGCCCATGCAGATCATTATCCTTCCGAACTCAGTGGTGGGCAGAAGCAGAGAGTGGGGATTGCCAGAGCCCTGGCCAACGATCCCCAAATACTTCTCTCCGATGAAGCTACTTCCTCGCTGGATCCGGAGAGCACTGAAGCAATACTGGATTTATTAAAAAGGATCCGGGATGAGCTGAATCTTACCATTGTGCTGATTACCCATGAGATGGAGGTCATCAAAAAGATCTGTGACCGGGTGGCAGTACTTGAAAACGGGAGGGTTATAGAGGAAGGGGAGGTCATAGATGTTTTTCTTAACCCACAGCAGGAGTTAACCAGGCGTTTTATAAGAACTGTAATTGATTATACCCTTCCTGAAGGTCTGGAAGAAATGGTGATTAAAGGTACTCTGGTCCGGGTTACCTTCAAAGGAGAATCTACTCATCAGCCATTGATGTCCTTGCTGGTGAAAAAGTATCAGATTGATGCCAATATCCTCTATGGCAGAATCGATGATATTCAGGGCACCCCCTTTGGAACTTTAATTCTGGAAATGATCCCTAATGGCGGTTCAATAGATCAGGCTTTGAATTTTTTAAAAGAACAGGGACTGGTAGTCGAGGTGTTGAAAAATGGGTGAGTTGTTAGCAATCTTGGAAAAATATAATCATTTATTATTGAATGGTACGCTGGAGACCCTGTATATGGTAAGTGTCTCCCTTGTAATTGCTGTTATTTTTGGAATACCTTTAGGTGTTTTAACTACCATCACGAGAAAAGGCCATATTCTGACTAATAATGTCTTAAATAAGATACTTGATGGGATTATTAATATTGGCCGTTCTATACCCTTTATCATACTGATGGTAGCAATTATTCCTTTAACCAGAGCCCTAGTAGGTACTTCTATCGGGACTACTGCGGCTATTGTTCCCCTGGCGGTAGCAGCAATACCCTTTGTGGCCAGGGTTGTAGATAATGCTTTGTTAGAGATTGATCCAGGAATAATAGAGGCAGCCCGTTCCATGGGTGCTACCCCCTTACAGATTATTGTAAAGGTTTTGCTTCCCGAAGCCCTGCCAGGCTTAATTCTGGGGGTTACCTTAACTGCAATAAACCTGATTGGCTATTCTGCAATGGCCGGAGCTATAGGAGGAGGTGGTCTGGGGGATATTGCTGTCCGTTATGGTTATCAGCGTTTCCGAATTGAAGTAATGGTGCAGACAGTAATTATTTTAGTATTATTGGTCCAGTTAATTCAATGGGCAGGCAATAAAATAGCCAGCCATTTTGACCACAGGTAAGCTGTGAAGATAAAAAAAGAGTAGGGAGTTGATAGTAATGAGAAATAAAAACCTTTTGTTCATATTGTTAATTTTAGTATTGGTAGTAGCTGCTGTCCTTATCCTTAATCTGGATAAGGATTCAGAAGAGACTGTACTTAAAGTAGGGGCAACCCCTGTTCCTCATGCAGAGATACTGGAGTTTGTAAAGCCATTATTGGCTGAGAAGGGTATTGTACTGGAGATTGTAGAATTTACTGATTATGTAACACCAAACCTGGCCCTCAATGATGGCAGCATTGACGCAAACTTCTTCCAACACCAGCCTTATCTGGATAACTTTAATAAAGAACATAATCTTGATCTGGTTACAGCTGCTAAAATTCATGTAGAGCCCTTTGGACTCTATTCTGAAAAAATAACATCCATCGATGAATTGCCTGATGGTGCCCTGATTGCTCTCCCCAATGACCCGACCAATGAAGGCCGCTCACTTCTATTGCTGGCCAATAAAGGTTATATTAGCCTGGAAGCAGAGAATGAATTAGAGGCTACTCCATATGATATAGTTGAAAATCCTAAAAGTCTGGTATTCAGAGAGCTGGAAGCTGCCCAGTTACCCAGGGTATTACCTGATGTTACAGCAGCCTTTATCAATACAAATTATGCGCTGGAAGCAGGCCTGAATCCCCTGGAAGATGCACTGATCATTGAAGGCAGCGAGTCACCTTATGCCAACGTTCTGGCTGTTAAAAGGGAAAATGTTGAAAAGGAAGAAATAAAGATTCTGGTTGAAGTATTGACTTCTGATTCAGTACGGGAGTTTATTCTGGATAAGTATCAGGGGGCTGTTGTTCCTGTATTTTAATATTATTTATTATTTGAAAGCACCTTTTTATAAGGTGCTTTCTTTTATTATCATAAATTTTGCAGGAATTAACAAATTTGTGTAGAAGAAACATATTATTGGGATTTATGGTTCGCAAACCGGGCTAATGTATAAAATTAAAAGTATATAAGACAAAGAGGGATGGATTACATGAAGATAGGAATACCCAGATCATTATTGTATTATTATTACTATCCGTTCTGGCAGACCCTTTTTGCAGAATTGGGTAACGAAGTTGTTGTATCAGACCCGACTTCCGGGGATCAGTTAAATGAAGGTGTGAAGGAGTCCGTTTCAGAGATATGTGTCCCCATGAAGGTTCACATTGGGCAGGTCCTCAATCTTCTGGAGAAGGGAGTTGATCTGATCTATATCCCCCGCTTTGTGAGTATCAGAAGGGGTATAACTTTCTGTCCAAAATTTCTCGGCCTGCCGGATATGATAAAGAATTCCATAGCAGCAGTGAGGGGAAAGATTTTGACACATGAAATCAGGGCTAAAACAGATGATATCTCCGCTTATAAAAATTATACAATTTTTAGAGATATCTTCAGGGTCAGTAAAGGGGAATTAAAAAAGGCCCTGGAAGCTGCCAGGCAGAACTGGCTTAAATTCAGAGCTTTACAGCAGGAGGGCTATAAAACCGAAAAACTCTTATTGGGGGAAAAGGAAAAGCGGGAAGAGGGTTTGTTAAAGATAGGGGTATTGGGTTATGTCTATAATCTCTATGACCGCTTCATTAATATGGATTTTCTGGACCGCCTGGAGGAACTGGGTGCAAAGATTGTTACCTTTGAGATGCTGGATGGAGACATAGTCGATAGATTTATCAAAAATTTGCGGAAACCCATGTTCTGGGAGTTTACGAACAGGTTAATGGCCGCAGGCTATCATTTTATCAATTCAGCAGATATAGACGGTATCATACATATTACTGCCTTTGGCTGCGGGCCTGATTCCATACTGGGCCCCTTTCTGGAGATAGATGCGGGGCAAAAGAATAAACCCTTTATGACCTTAAGGATCGATGAACAGACCGGCGAAAGCCATCTTATAACCAGGATAGAGGCTTTTCTTGATTTACTGAAATTAAAGAAAAGAAGTGATATAGCATGAGGGTATCTTTTCCCTATATGGGTTCAACTATCGTCTACGGAAAACTCCTTGAATTATTGGGGCATCAGGTAGTCATGCCTGAACCGCCAACCCGGAAAACAGTAGATTTGGGGGTTAAATATAGTCCAGAATTTGCCTGTTTCCCTTTCAAGGTAATCATGGGCACCTATCTGGAGACCCTGGAAAGAGGGGTTGAACTCTTTGTAACTACTGGAGGGCAGGGCCCCTGCCGGGCAGGGTTTTATGGAGAGTTACATAAAAAAATCATCCAGAATATGGGCTATGATGTAGATTTTATAGTACTGGATCCCCCCTGGCGGGACTATGAAAAATTCTTCAGGCAGATATTGACTCTGAAAGGAGATAATTCCTGGTTTAAGGTGGCTGAGGTAATCCACACTGTCTATAAAATGTGCAAATCAGTGGACATAATTGAGAAATTAATCACTACTGTCCGGGCTTATGCCGGTGACCGGGCCGCCTTAAATAGGAGCTGGCGGGATATCCTTACTGCCTATTCCCAAATAGAAACGGCCAGAGATGTGGCCCGGGTGGAGGAAGAAGCCTTAAGGGTGATAGAGAAATATGATATTAAACTACCACCACAGGAAAAACGCATCAGAATCGGTATCGTAGGCGAGATTTATGTAGTGATGGAACCATCCATTAATGGTAATATTGAAGAAATCTTGAATTCACTTGGCGCTGAGACTGAACGTTCCCTCTATCTATCAACCTATATCGATGAAACCATCTTTCCCTGGATCGGCAGAAAGGAGAAGAAAAAACTTATTAAAAAGGCCAGCGGATATATAGATCTTAACATTGGCGGCCATGCCAGGTTATCTGTGGGCCAGATAGTTGATTTTAAAGACAGGGGTTTTGATGGGGTTATTCATCTGAAGCCCTTTGCCTGTTTGCCGGAGCTGATTAGCGAGAGTATGCTGGAGAAATTGTCGGCGGATCTGGATATGCCGATTTTATCCCTGTCTATCGATGAACAGACAGCAGAGGCAAATATAATGACCAGGCTGGATGCTTTTGTTGATTTTATCAAATATGGCAAAGCATACAGTAAAGAAAGGGTGTCGCTAAGTGTCTAGGGTGTATATTGGTGTTGATATTGGCTCAGTCAGTATTAATATAGTAGCCATTGGTGAAGATTGTGAATTGCTCTTTAGATTATACAAAAGGAATACCGGGCAGCCGGTGGAACTGGTTAAAGAAGGTTTCAAAGAACTACAAAAGGAATTAGGGGCGAAGAAGGAAATAGCCGGTGTCGGTGTAACCGGCAGCGGCCGCCAGCTGATAGGATACGTATTAGGTGCTGATATTGTCAAGAATGAAATTACTGCCCATGCTGCTGCAACAACCTTTTATTATCCAGAGGTAGGCACTATCTTTGAGATAGGCGGCCAGGACTCAAAACTGATCATCATAAAAAATGGTATTCCCGTTGATTTTGCCATGAATACTGTCTGTGCTGCCGGGACCGGTTCCTTCCTGGATCACCAGGCAATACGCCTTGGTATCAGGATAGAGGAATTTGGCAAACTTGCCCTACAGGCCAAAAGGGATGTCCGGATTGCAGGCAGGTGTACTGTTTTTGCTGAATCAGATATGATTTCGAAACAACAGTATGGTTTCACCAAACCGGAGATTATTAAAGGACTCTGCCGGGCCCTGGTCAGGAATTACATGAATAACCTGGTCAGGGGTAAACAACTTGAACCCCAATATATATTTCAGGGCGGGGTAGCTGCCAATGAGGGGATCAAAGCTGCTTTTGAGGAGGAATTGAACCATGAGGTTATTGTACCGGAACACCATGATGTAATGGGGGCCATCGGGATTGCTATCCTTGTAAAAGAAGAGATGGAAAGGACCGGTAGGGGGACCAGTTTTCGCGGCCTGGATTTTACCCGGGATGATTTTTACACAGATAGCTTTAATTGTGCAGGTTGTGCCAATGAATGTGAAATAATCAGGGTTAAGGCCAATGAAGAGGTTATTGCCATGACCGGAGACCGTTGCGGCAAATGGTCAGGCAGCATTTTAAATGTAAGGGACAGTGAGGAGAAACATGCTTAAATAATATACAAAAAAATTTAATAAATATTCATTTTTGGTATTGACAGTAAAAATATATTATGTTATCCTTAATGGAAATAGCAAACTGGTTTTCTGAATCAGGATTTAAAATTGAATAAAATACCCTTATCAAGAGTGGTGGAGGGACCTGGACCGATGAAACCCGGCAACCAGCTTTCTCTGGAAAGTATGGTGCTACATCCAGCAGGAGTATTCCTGGAAGATAAGAGTAGATTTTAACCTCTTTCTATTACAGGAAGGGGTTTTTTATTACTATGGGCTGGTAATTTTTGCAAAAGACCAAATAACCTGACAGGAAGCCGGTTTGCAAATACAAATTATAGCAGGAGGTTGATAAGAATGAAGGAGAAGAATTATGGTTTTGATACTTTATCAATTCATGCCGGACATAAGCCAGATCCCGCTACCGGGGCAGTAGTCGTGCCTATCTACCAGACTACATCCTATGTTTTCAGGGACACTGAACATGCAGCAAAATTATTCAGCCTGGAAGAAGAGGGTAATATCTATACCAGGATTATGAACCCGACCACTGATGTACTGGAGAAGAGGGTTGCCGCCCTGGAGGGTGGTGTGGGGGCACTGGCAGTATCTTCCGGCCAGGCGGCCATTACCTATGCTATTTTAAATATCGCCAGGGCAGGTGATGAGATAGTCAGTAGCAGTTCAATCTATGGCGGAACCTATACCCTGTTTAAATACAGCCTGGCCAGAATGGGTATTACGGTAAAGTTTACTGATTCCATTGAACCCCGGGCTTTTGCAGAAAAAATTACAGATAAGACTAAAGCCCTTTATGTAGAGACTATAGGTAATCCCGAACTGGCGATACCGGATTTTGAAGAACTGGCCCGGCTGGCCCATGATGCCGGTATTCCTTTAATCGTAGACAATACCTTTGCCACCCCCTACCTATGCCAGCCTTTTAAATACGGGGCAGATATAGTCATACATTCTACCACCAAATACATCGGCGGCCATGGAAATTCCATTGGTGGAATTATCGTAGATAGCGGTAATTTTGACTGGGCTAATGGCAAATTCCCTGAATTCACAGAGCCGGACCCGGCCTATCATGGCCTCAGGTATGCAGAACAATTGGGTAAGGCAGCCTATATCATCAAGGCCAGGATTGGCTTGCTCAGAGACCTGGGCAGCTGCATCAGCCCCTTTAATTCTTTCCTTATCTTACAGGGGATTGAAACATTGAGCCTGAGGATGGAGAAGCATTGCGAAAATGCAAATAAAATTGCCCGCTACCTGGAAGATCACCCTACCGTAAGCTGGGTGAGTTATCCAGGACTGGAAAACCATGAATCATATGAAAGGGCACAGAAATACCTGCCCCGGGGAGCCGGCGGGATACTTACTTTCGGAATCAAGGGCGGTGTGGAAGCTGGACGGAGATTCATAGAAAATCTTGAAATCATCTCACATCTGGCCAATGTAGGTGATGTACGGACCCTGGCCATTCATCCAGCCAGCACTACCCACCAGCAATTAACGGAAGAAGAACAGAGGAAAGCAGGTATCACTCCTGATTTAATCAGGATATCCGTCGGCCTTGAAGATGTAGAAGATTTGATAAAGGAGATTGATCAGGCCCTGATCCTGGCTACTAAATAATAATAATTTCAGGATATTGAGAGTATAAAATATTAAGAGTAGGGAGGAGGAAGTGCATGCCTATCAAGATACCGGATAAATTACCTGCTGCAGAAATATTAAGGAAAGAGAATATCTTTGTCATGGAAGAGGAAAGGGCCCTCCATCAGGATATCCGTCCTCTCAGGATAGCTATTTTAAACCTAATGCCTACCAAGATAGAGACAGAAACCCAAATTTTGCGTTTGCTGAGTAACAATCCCCTGCAGATAGATATCGTCCTACTGCATCCTGAGAGCCATCAGCCTAAAAATACCCCTGTTGAATACTTAAAAACCTTTTATAATACTTTCAGTGAAGTAAAGGATGAGAAGTTTGATGGGCTGATCATCACCGGTGCCCCGGTGGAGCTGCTGGATTTTTCGGAGGTAGATTACTGGGAAGAATTAAAGGAGATTATGGAGTGGAGCAAGAGCAATGTCTTCTCAACCCTGCACATCTGCTGGGGTGCCCAGGCCGGCTTATATTATCATTACGGAATTGATAAAGTGCTCCTGGAAAAGAAGCTCTCGGGTGTTTTTAAACATTATGTCACCAATAAAAATGCCAGGCTGGTGAGGGGATTTGATGATGTCTTTTATGCACCCCACTCCCGTTATACGGGAGTGAACAGGGAGGACATAGAAAGAAATCCCTCTCTGGAAATTCTGGCAGAGTCAAAGGAAGCCGGTGTCTTTATCGTGGTGAGTAAAAATGACCGTCAGGTATTTATTACCGGCCATCCTGAATATGACCGTTTGACACTACAGAAGGAGTATGAACGGGATATAAATAAAGGCCTGGATATAGAGATACCCTATAATTACTTCCCTGGAAACGATCCGGAAAAAACACCGGCCCTGAACTGGAGAAGCCATGCCAGTCTCCTCTATATAAACTGGTTGAACTATTATGTTTACCAGTCCACTCCCTATGATTTAAATCAGATCAGCAGGCTTGAATAAAGGGAAAAAAACGGAAGCAGTGAAGACTGCTTCCGTTTTTCAGGGGCGTTACTTAGTGGGTAACTCAATGTATATATATGTCATATTCTTTATTTTTGTGACGAAAAATTGCCTGAACAATGAATAAATAATTTAAGCAGGAAAGAGCAAGTCTTTGTAGAATTCTATTTTTAGTAAATTAAATCTATATTTGAGAGAGAAACTGAGAAGGAGAGGATTATAGAAGATGAAATATATCAGCACCAGAGGAAATTTTCGGGCAGTAGAGGCAGCAGAGGCAATCCGGACGGGGATGGTTCCTACCGGAGGCCTGTTTGTGCCGGAGGAGATACCTGTTTTATCCCTGACCGGGATCAGGGAGATGGCAGATAAAAAATACCAGGAGGTTGCCTTACAGGTCCTGGAGAAATTTCTGACTGATTATAGCAGGGAGGAATTGATTGATTCAATCCAGGCAGCTTATGATAGCAGAAAATTTCCTGTTGAGGACGTGGTCCCTGTAGTGGGTTTAACAGAAAATTTATATTTAATGGAGTTATGGCATGGGCCTACAGCAGCCTTTAAGGATATGGCCTTACAGTTGATGCCCCGCTTAATGATGAGAGCAATTAAAAAAGCAGAGCTGAGAAAAGACATTGTAATACTGGTGGCAACATCGGGAGATACGGGCTCAGCTGCTCTGGAGGGCTTTAAAAATCTGGAGGGGGTAAAGATAATCGTCTTTTATCCCGCTGAAGGAGTAAGCAAGATACAGGAATTGCAGATGACTACTATTGATGGTGATAATACCTATGTAGTGGGAGTAAAGGGTAATTTTGATGATTGCCAGTCCGCTGTCAAGGCTATCTTTGCTGATCAGGATGTAAAGGACTTACTGGCTGCCAATGGTTTTCAGTTTTCTTCAGCCAACTCCATTAACTGGGGAAGGCTGGTGCCCCAGATCGTATATTACTTCAGTTCCTATGCCAACCTGTTGAAAAAGGATGTCCTGACAGAGGGTGAAAAAATCAACATAGTAGTGCCGACAGGGAATTTTGGTAATATTCTTGCCGCCTATTATGCCTATAAAATGGGGCTGCCAGTGAATAGGTTTATCTGTGCGTCCAATGATAACAATGTTCTGGCTGACTTTCTGAGTACCGGAACCTATGATATAAGGCGGGATTTCAAGAGGACAATCAGCCCTTCCATGGATATACTGATTTCCTCCAACCTGGAACGTTTCCTATTTGAGATAACAGGCCGGGATGCTGATAAGATAAATAAATGGTATCAGGAATTAAAGGAGGAAGGCGTCTTTGAAATTGATGCCAGAACCCTGGCGGATATACATGCTATTTTTACAGGGGGCTTTGCCACAGAAGAGGAAACCTTAAAAACTATCAGGGAAAGCTTTGATAAATATCAGTATACCCTTGATCCCCATACAGCTGTTGCCGTAAATGTTTATGAGAAATACAGAGAGGAAAGCAATGATGATACAGTTACCCTGCTTGCTTCAACTGCCAGCCCCTTTAAATTTGCTGAAACTGTCCTGCAGGCACTGGGACAGATAAGTGCTGGAAAGAATGGAGAGGAATCCTTGCAGGAACTGAAAAAAATAAGCGGCCAGGAAATACATCCTGCTTTAAGGGATCTGGGAGATAAAGAACCTGTCCACAAAAGGGTAGCCAGCCATGACCGGCTAGCAGATGAGATACTGGATATATTGCAGATAAGATACACTCTATAAATATAAATTCTATAAAAGGTGGTGTAACTAGTTATGCTCGGCTGGGAGGAGCTGGAAAGACTCTGCCAGCGGTGCCGGAGATGTTCCCTGTATAAAAGCAGAACAAACCTGGTCTTCGGTACAGGTAATAAAGAAGCTGATTTGATGTTTATAGGAGAAGGGCCGGGACGGGAGGAGGATGAGACTGGAATCCCCTTTGTAGGCAGGTCCGGCCGTTTGCTGAATAAAATTCTTGAAGCAGTGGAGATTAAAAGAGAAGATGTTTATATTGCCAATATAGTAAAATGCCGGCCTCCCGGTAACCGGAACCCAATGGAGGAAGAAAAGGAAGCCTGTCTTCCTTTTCTGCGGAACCAGGTAGCCCTGATCCGGCCCAGGATTATTGTCTGCCTGGGCAGTATAGCAGCCCGGGCAATTATTGATAAAGATTACCGGATAACAGTAGATCACGGCAAATGGGTAGAGCGGAAGGGTTATTATTTGACTGCCACTTATCATCCTTCTGCTCTTTTAAGGGTACCGGCCCGGAAAAAAGAGGCCTGGGAGGATTTTAAAGAAATAAAGAAAAAGTTAATGGAGCTGGGTTTAGGTTAATTGACATTGCTACAGTTCAGTGTTAAAATGGTATTAGATAATTAGACAAATATCTAATTATATACTTTCTGTAAAAAGCAGTAAACCTGACTAAATACGAAGGGTGTGGTTAAAATTATCCAGATCAAGGGTGTTACCAAAATCTATGATGACGGCAAAAAAGCAGTAGATAATTTAAATATGGAAATCAAAAAGGGTGAAATCTTTGGCTTTCTGGGCCCGAATGGTGCCGGGAAGACTACAACCCTGAGAATGATCACCGGGATTCTTGCCCCGACAGAGGGAGAGATTTATGTTAATGGTTATAATATCAGTAGAGAACCGTTGGAAGCGAAAAGGAGCTTTACCTATGTTCCGGATCATCCCGATATTTTCAGTGCCATAAGCGGAATAGACTATCTCAATTTTATCGCTGATATCTATGGGGTTCCTCTAAAGGAAAGGAAGGAAAAGATTGAAAAATACGCAAGAGACTTTGAAATCTATGCTGCCCTGCCCAAAATGATCAGTTCCTATTCCCATGGAATGAAGCAAAAGCTATTGATTTCTGCTGCCCTATTGCCGGAACCAGAGATTTTCATTCTGGATGAACCCCTTAGCGGCCTTGATCCTAAATCCTCCCGCATCCTGAAAGAGTTCATGAAGGAACACAGTAAAAAAGGAGGCACTGTCCTTTTTTCTTCACATATTCTGGAAGTGGTGGAAAATCTCTGCGACCGGATAGGTATTATAAAGGATGGTGTCCTGATTGCCTGTGATTCACTGGAAAACCTGAAAAAACATTCAGACAGCAGTCTTGAGGATATCTTTATGGAGTTGACGGAAGATGAATAAATTTATCGCCCTTACCAGGATACAGTTAAAGGATTTTATCGGCAGGTACAGTGAGGGTTTAGGGGTAAAGAATAAAAAGCTGGCCAGTATTTTAATCCTCTTTTTGGTAGCCTTGATAATTATACCCAATATTAATCTGTCTTTTTTAATTTACAGGGCGCTGGCCCGGATAGGCCAGGGGCATCTCCTGATAACCAATTCATATATTAATTCTATCCTATTAAATTTCTTTTTTGGTATACCCTTCATTGTTTCTGTTTTCTTTTTTTCCCGGGATGCCAGGTTTTTAGCGGCATTACCGGTGCGGGAAGATAGCCTGGTACTGGCAAAACTGGTTGCTGTTTATCTATATTTATTGTTTTTAAGTTTTCTGCTCATGTTCCCGGGCCTGGCTGTATATTTATATAATACCGGGATGGGTGTTTATACTGTTATTATGGCGGTTCTCGTTTTATTGCTGACTCCATTACTGCCAATGTTTATAGTAACCATTCTTATCCTGCCTTTTGCCAATATATTCAGTAATAGCCGCCATAAAAGGACCCTGATTCTAATATTCAACTTTTTAATGATCTTTGCCATTATCGGAATCCAACTGTTCACCGGCAATCTGGTTGAAAATCCAGCCAGGATGGAGGAGGTACTGGTAAGCGGTTCTTTTCTTGAGCTCATCGGAAGGGGATTTCCGCCAGGTATCTGGGTAACAAGAATCTTCCTTGGTTCATATAGGGACCTTTTCTTATTCCTGGCTTTAAATATTCTTCTCTTTTTTATATTGAAAGGCCTGGCCGGTATCTTTTTCCGGAAAGCATTACTATCGTTTTCCGAAGATAGGGGCAACAGCAGAGGAGAGATTTATTATAAAGAAAAGAGCCTGGCCTATCATCTCCTCCGGAGAAATATCTTGATTATTATCAGGGAACCCATGTTTTTTCTCAATACAGTTTTATCAATGCTGGCTCCATTATTAGTGGTAATAATAATGCTTTTTACCGGGGAATTATCCCTGAACCTATTACAATCACCCCGGTTAGAACCCTATCTACTTCTGATTGTCAGCATTATAATGATCTCCCCGGCGGTCACCGGGAATATTTCTGCCACTGCCATCACCAGAGAAGGGAAGGCCTTCTGGGAGACCAGAGTATTGCCCATCAAGGCAGTAGATAATATCAGGTACCGGATTCTGACCACCATAATCTTTTGCCTTACTGGCTCCCTGATATTGTTGCTAATTACACTAGTCGTTTTACCTTTAACATTGAAGATGATAATAATTGCTGCCACCTTTTGCCTTACAGTTACCTTATTCCTTGCTACCATTGATATATTGATTGATATTTACCGGCCTATATTAAACTGGACCAATCCTACGGCAGCAGTGAAAAACAATCTGAATGTAACCTTTTCCTTATTAATCAGGGGAGTAATAGCATTGATTATCTATTTACTCTACAAAATATGGCCGGGGATTTTTGCTAACATTCAATGGCTGATGGTGCTTGGCAGTATTATATTTTTGCTTCTATATCTTCTCCTTCGTTCCTATCTATATACAAATGGTGTGAAAAGGTTTAACCGTATAACTATATAAAAGAGTTCAGAAGTTTCTTCTGAACTCTTTTTTACTGGCTATAATTTTATTGTCTATAAAATGATGGTTCGCTTTATCTTGCCGTATTTACATAGATGTAAATCTCATCATTTTCCGGATCTTTTTTTACCTCAGTCACTTCATATCTTTTATTTTCTTCCAGGGTAATTTTTTCCCCTATTCCCGGTAGTCTTTCCAATTCTGGCAATTCAGCTATTTCGGGAAAACCGATTTTATTCAAATAAACCTTAATAGTCATCAGAATGAGTTCACCACCTTTTTAGTTTTTGTACAGGCTAAATACTTATCTTTAGTATGTACTAAAAGCCAGGGTAATATTAAATGGAATAAATTATGCAAAAAGTAATCGAAAACCTACACAGCAAGAAAATGACAGAACTTTCTTTTGCACAGGGGAATGAGTTTCTATATAATTATATTCGTAATCATATATTTACTATAATACTAATATATTACTTTTATAATTTATACCAATTTTTATTCTCTTTTATCTTTTATATTTATATCTTTGTCTCAATATTATTTTTATAATCTAAGGGAGGTCTATATAGTGTCAAAAAAGTATTCATTTTTATTACTTATCTTAGTAATGCTCTTATCTGTGGTTGTATCTGGACAAACAGTAGATAGAGAACTTTCTCTGGAAGAAGCCAGCAGGATATTGTCTGATTTTCTGGCTGGCAGGAATAATTCTGAAACAATTGAGCCTCAGACAGTTGATTCGCTGATTGAAATTGTAGGTTTTGTTAGTCCGGCCAATACAACCTTGTATTATGTACAGCCTGGAGATACCCTATATAAGATAGCCAGGAACTATAATACAACAGTTGATCAGATTAAAAGGGATAATAATCTCTATTCTGATTACCTTTATGTCGGCCAGAGGCTCCATATCAATAATAATACCAGCAATGTAATCTATTATGTAAAGGCAGGAGATACACTCTATAAATTGGCCGAAAGGTATGGTACTACTGTAAGAGAGATAAGGCAATTAAATAATCTATATTCTGATTATCTGTATATAGGACAAAGTTTAATAATCCCTGTAAAAAATGTGCAAAGGCAATTTACTTATTATGTACAGCCTGGCGATACCCTCTATAAGATTGCCAGCCGTTATGGAACCACTGTGCAGAGTATCCGGGCCAGTAATAATTTATACACAGATTACCTATATGTAGGGCAGAGGCTTTTCATTAACCTGGATGCCCGGAGTGAAGGTTATCAGGGTAAAAGGTTAAGTGTCACTGAGGAGGAATTGGAACTCCTGGCCAGGGCAGTATATTCAGAAGCCAGGGGAGAGATCTATGAGGGACAGGTAGCAGTAGCTGCTGTTATCATCAACAGGGTTTTGCATCCCCTTTTTCCGAACACTATTAGGGAAGTAATCTTCCAACCTTGGCAGTTTACAGCAGTCCACGATGGGCAGTTCTGGCTCCAGCCAAATCAGAGGGCTTACCAGGCGGCAAAGGATGCCCTGGACGGATGGGATCCTACCTATGGTGCCATCTACTACTATAACCCCAGGACTGCCACTTCCAGCTGGGTCTTTTACCGCCAGGTAGTCGTGAAAATCGGCCAGCATTATTTTGCAATTTAGCTTAAGCTTATAGGAGGCAAACAAATTGAAAAATAAATTTCTCTTTTGTTTATCATGTCTATTAATATTAATGTCATTAATAAACCCGGTGATCAAGGCAGATAGCGGAAGGGTCATTATTGACCTTTCCGGGAATAATGAATTCAAATTGAAAGCCTATCATTATATCAATTATACTATCCAGTCAGGGGATACCCTGTATAAATTGGCGTTGAAATATGGGACCAGTATTGAGGCTCTCATGACTTTGAACAATATTAAATCCCATTTAATATATCCCGGACAGCAGATAAAAATACCCTCTTCCGGTAATGACAGAATCATCTATACTGTAAAAGCAGGAGACAGCCTGTACTTTATCTCTTTAAGATATAATGTAAGCATTGACAGTATAAAAAAGGCCAATAACTTAAAATCAGATCTTATTTATGTAGGGCAGCAGTTAATCATACCCCTGCCAGGTGATTTTTCAGAGGAAAATAATGGCCGAGAGGAAGGCTCCTATAGAACCATCCAGGGCAAAGTCAGCTTTAACAATAAAAGCTGGAATACCGCTATTTCTTCCCAGGAAACGGAACTGGAAGAGCTGATTTTCCCCCTTTCTGAACCTGTGAATAAAAGGGATTTTGTGGAGAATGAAATTATTGTCAAATATAAAGCAATAATTAATAGTCAGGCTCTGGATGAATTTGAAGAGGAAGAAAAGCTGTTGAGCATCAGTTCAGTGAGTGGGCCGGCAGGTAAGATTGTAAAATATCAGATACCGGAGGGAGTAGACCCACAGGAGCTGGCAGCAGAATATAGGGAGAAGGAAGAAGTCCTCTGGGCAGAACCAAATTATATATACTATCCCACTGCAATACCCCAGGACCAGTATTACAACAGTTACCAGTGGGGAATGGTCAATATAAACATGGAGGCAGCATGGGATATCAGTAAGGGTGATGATTCTGTTATTGTAGCTGTGCTGGATACAGGTATCATCCCAAATCATCCGGATTTAAAGGCCCGGCTTCTGCCAGGAGTTGACTTTGTCGGGGGAAGGAAATCCTCTTCCACAAAGTCATATATAATTACTGATAATGACCCGACTGATGAAACCCCTTATGAACAGGGGGGCAGCCATGGAACCCATGTAGCGGGAATTATTGGTGCTGTTACAAATAATCAAATAGGTGTGGCCGGGATAAACTGGCAGGTTAAAATCCTGCCTATAAGGGCCCTTACCCGTTCAGGAGGAACCAGCTGGGATATCGCCGAAGGTATATATTATGCCATTGACCAGGATGCTGATATAATCAATATGAGTTTTGGCAGCAACTATGATAGTTATTATCAGCGGGAGGCCATCAGGGATGCTGTAGCCAGTGGTATAACCATTATTGCTGCTACCGGGAATGAAAACTCCACTGTCTATTATCCTGCAGCCTATCCGGAGACCATTGCAGTAGGATCTGTGGGAAGAGATAATAAAAAAGCAGCTTATTCCAATTATGGCCCGGAGGTTGATATAGTGGCTCCGGGAGGAGGATATGGTGAGGCTATTATGAGTACATGGGGTTATTATGATAAAGGAAATCTAATCGCCAATTATGCCGGGATGATAGGCACATCCATGGCTACACCCCATGTCAGCGGGGTGGCAGCACTATTGAAAGCCAGCGGTGTAAATGATCCGGAAGAGATCAGGAGCCGCCTCATCAATACTGCCAGGGACCTGGGGACAGGGGGTAAGGACGATTTTTATGGTTTTGGCCTCCTGGATGCCTATGGAGCATTATTGAATAGGAAGATCGAAAGACCCTATGTTTTTGCAGCAGTAAAAACGGCTAATGTAATCAGGGCAAAGAGCGGGATTTCATTAGCAGCAACGGACCATACTTTTCGTTTAAATGAAGTAGCTGAAGGTGCAGAATATATTATTGCCTGGTTTGATAGTAACAACAATCAAATGATTGATGGTGGAGATTATTATGGTGAATTAAAATATGATAATAGTTTAGATAATATTACTATTACGCTTTCCTATCTACCCATGAATTCCCTTTCGCCCTCATATCAGGTAATAAAATAGATTAATAAAAAGTTAATTTTTGCATTGCTGGACTTGATTTTACTCTGGCGTTGTACTATAATGAAAGTGGGTAATAAGAAGGGATCCAGAGAAGGGATCTATTATAAGCCACCTATAAGAATATAAGCATGAATAAGGGGTGATAAGGTTGTTAAGTGTATTGCCATTTTTCAGGAAACCCAGGTATAAGAGTTTCGCTGAGCAGGTAAATGGCCGTAAGCTTATCTCCAGAAGCTATAAGGGAACCAGACCTATCGATGTCAACAAGATAGTTGGTAGTGTAGGCCGCTGCCATAGCGGACAGAGCGAATGTATCGATAAGAGTTCCCAGAGATATAAGAATATCAAAAAAGCTCTGGAGAACCTACAGGTTTTACCTGCCATTAAGGTCTATGTCGTTGACAATGAATACTATATTGTCGATGGACATCACCGGGTAGAAGCAAGTAAAGAACTTGGTATGGAATTCCTTGATGCAGAAATAATTGAATTCAAATATCACTAAAAAATAAGCATTTACAAAAAACTGTCTCTTTTTGAGACAGTTTTTTATTTTACCGGTAATATTTTAATAAATTTAAAAAAATATAGATAAAAAATTTAGTATTAAAGGAAGGAATTGTTAAATATACAAAGAATAAATAGTAATTAAAAGAATTATATGGTAAGGTGATATTATGAATTACAGGACACTAATGGATAATATTAATGTATTATTCTGGAACCTTAAGGATGAATTTACAGTAACAATGGCGAACAGGACATTGGCCAATTTTTTTGGCAGGGAACAGCAGTTTTACAACATGAAAAATATGGACTGTAATCATCTTACTTCCGGGGAAATAGAGCTTATATTTGCGGATAATCAGGCAGTTTTTCGCGAAAAGAAGAAGGTTTCTCTTGAAAAATGGATTAGTGACAGTACCGGGAAACTGAAATTACTCTCCATTACCAAGACGCCTAAACTTAATAAAAATGGTGAGGTTGCAAGTGTTTTCTGTACTGCCATAGATATTACAGAAAAGGCCAGCCTTAAAAAGGCACTGGATATCACGATAGATAATCTCAGTGCCAGTGAGAAGTTTTTTAACTTAAATTTTCAGGAAGCCAGTAATGGTATCCTTTTGTCTGATAAAAATGGACGTATGATTCTTTTTAATGAGGCTCTCTGTGAAATACTACAATATCCAATGGAGGAATTAATTAAAATCAATTTATTTGACATTACTCACCAGGAAGATTTACCTAAAAGCAAATATTTGAGGAATATGCTTGTTAACAACCGGATTAAAAAATTTAAAATGGAACAAAGGTTATTGACTGGAAATGGCAATTATATCTGGGTAAATATGTCCAGCAGGTTGGCCAATGGAGGGCATGCTGAATTTATTATTTCCTATATTGAAGACATTGGAGAGAGGAAAAGTGCGGAGGAGACTATAAAGGAGCAGCAGGCAGAGATTGAGAGTAAGAGGGTGGAACTGGAGTTTAACAAATTAAAAAACAAATTTTTTGCCAACCTGTCCCATGAATTCAGGACCCCTTTAAATTTGATTTTTGCCACATTACATTTGATGGAATCAAATCTGGACAGAAACAAAGAGCATGTTCCTTATGAAAAGATGAAGTCATATATTAATATAATCAGGCAGAACAGTTACCGTTTATTGAGGTTGGTCCATAATCTGATAGATCTTACCAAGATGGATATAAATGACTATCATCTAAACTTAAAGAAATGTGATATAGTAAGCCTGGTAAAGCAGATTATTGAACCAGTGAAATCTTATATGGAGGAAAACAATAGAGAGTTTATATACAATAATCAGTTGGAAAAGAGGGAAATCATCTGTGACCCCGTTAATATAGAGAGGATAATCTTAAATCTCCTCTCCAATGCCATCAAATTCACCCGGGTAGGTGACCAGATTATTTTGAGCCTCAGGGAAGAAAAGGAAGAGATTATTATTTCAGTAAGGGATACAGGGATTGGAATTAAAAAGGACAAGCTGGACCTGATTTTTGAGGAGTTCCGCCAGGTAGATGAATCTTTTTCAAGGGGGAGTGAGGGTACAGGCCTGGGCTTGCCCATAACAAAATATCTGGTTGAGCTGCATGGTGGAACAATTACCGTAGAGAGCAAATACGGGGAAGGCAGTGAGTTTATAGTGAGGCTGCCGATAAAAAGGGATGATTCTGTTTTTACAGAAGAATCGCCTGCCGGGAAGATAGAAGATCTGACCAATAAGGTGGATATGGAGTTTTCTGATATTTATTGTGGTTAATTGTTTGTTTAATATTTTAATATAATAGCGCTGCTTAAAATACACTTATCCTCCGTGAAAGTGTATCTTTTTTTTTTAATAGATAAAACTATAAATGGATAAGGATTTATTATAATAGCTTAAGGAATGTATGCTATGGCGGAACCTGAATATCCGTATTATGACGGTGAACTGGGTATAATTTATTCCAGGGAAAAATGCAGTTTCAGGATCTGGGCTCCTACAGCCAGTGCTATAAAGCTGCTTCTATATGAGAGGGAAATGGATCAAAAGCCTGCCCACATACAGGAATTACAAAAAGATATAAAGGGTACCTGGTACACAGAAATTACCGGAGATCTGGCCGGAATCTACCATATCTATCAGATACATATAGGAGATGAAATAAATCATGTAATTGATCCCTATACAAGGGCGGTAGGGACAAATAGCAAACTGGGCCTCATCGTCGATCTGGCCAGGACCAATCCTCCTGGCTGGGAGGAGGATCAGCGGGTGAAGCTGGCCAGGCCGCAGGATGCTATTATCTATGAGACCCATATCCGGGATTTTACCTCTTCGGCTGATTCCGGTATCTTTTATAAAAACAAATACCTGGCCTTTACAGAAAGGGGAACCGTGAATAAGGATGGTTTAAAAACCGGTATAGATCATCTGAAGGAACTGGGCATAACCCATATTCACCTGTTGCCGGTTTTCGATTTTGCTACAGTGGATGACCTGGCAGAAGGTGATTACAATTGGGGCTATGATCCTTATTACTACAATGTGCCGGAAGGCTCCTATGCAACCAATCCCGCAGATGAGAGCAGAATACGGGAATTCAAGGAAATGGTTATGAGCCTCCATGATAAAGGGATAGGGATAATCATGGATGTTGTCTATAACCACACCTATTATACAGAGGATTCGCCCTTTAATAAAATAGTGCCCGGTTATTATTATCGAAAGGACCGCTATGGAAACTTTTCCAATGGGTCCGGAACCGGTAATGAAATAGCTTCGGAAAGGCCAATGGTCAGGAAATTCATTCTTGATTCTGTACGTTACTGGGCAGAGGAATATCATATCGATGGTTTCAGATTTGATTTAATGGCTTTACTTGACCGGAAGACTATGGCCGAAGTGGAAAGGGTCCTGCATGGGCTGGATTCCTCCATATTGATCTATGGTGAACCCTGGACTGGCGGTATATCCCCGCTGGATCCCCGGGAACAGATGCTGAAAGGCAGGCAGAGAGGGATGCGGATAGCAGTTTTTAATGATCATTTCAGGAATGCCATCAAGGGGGATAATGATGGCAGCGGAAGGGGATTTGTCTCCGGGGCTGCCGGCCAGGTTCTCAATATAAAGAGAGGGATAGTGGGGGGAATAGATTATAGTGAGGAGATTAGGGATTTTGCCTCTGAACCCTGGGAAACGATTAATTATGTCTCCTCCCATGATAACTTAACCCTCTGGGATAAATTGATCAGGTCTAACCCTGAAGATAGTGAAAAGGCGAGAGTAAAGATGGACCGGTTGGCCCATGGTATCATACTTACAGCCCAGGGTATCCCTTTTATCCACGGCGGAGAAGAATTGCTGAGAAGTAAATACGGTAACCATAATAGTTATAATGCCGGTGATGAGGTCAATCAGTACAAATGGGAAAGGAAAACTATTTATTATAGTACCTTTGCCTATTATAGGGGTTTGATTAAGCTCAGAAAGGAACATCCGGCTTTCAGGCTTAAAAATGCAGAGGAAATCAGGAGACACCTGAAATTTCTGGCTGCTCCTGAAAATACAGTGGGTTTTTACCTGGGAGAACACGCCAATGATGATCCCTGGAGGTGGATTGTGGTCTTATTTAACCCGGAACGGAAGAAACAGATATTTAAACTCCCCTTTTCCGGTTCATGGCGGGTAGTTGTGGACGAGAATAAGGCCGGTACTGATACCTTATATTTTATTAATCAAGAGTACGTAGAACTGGCACCTATCAGCATGATGGTATTATACCAGTAATATACGCATATACAGCCTCCTTTCAGTCAACATCTATATAATATTTGCATAAGATGATATATACTGACTGGAACTGAAAGGAGGAAAATGGTGACCTTATTTCAATATATTATCAGGATATTAATGAGTAATTCTGACACGGTATTTGCCGCACTGGTAATGAGTGTCTTTGGATATATAGGCTGGCTTCTATGGAAATTAAATAATAATTTTAAGGACTTTCTTGATATATGGGAGAAACATCAGGAAAATCTGGAGTCAATCAGGACAAAGATGGAAAAGATAGATGAAGAAGTGCATAAAAAATTAATAAATCAGGTGGATTCAAATACCAGGGAACTGGATAAACTTTTACTGGTACTGAATGATAGCAATAATGAGATAGAAAGAATGCGTAGTGAAATAATTGCAGAATTAAAAGAATCCAGTAACGAACTGAAAGATATAATCATGATTATATTGAATAAGCGGGACAGAAGTATCAGGGAAAAAGAAGCAGAAAGAGTTCAGGAAGATAAAGGAACCATGGATACTATAGAATCTATAGAAACTGAATGGAACAAAGACTTACTGCCTGAAGCGAGTAAAACAGCATTGCAAAGGGATAAGGGGCAAAAGATAGAAACAAATTATCAGGAGGTCTTATTAATTGACGAAAAAGAGGAAGAAAACAGATGATTTCACCCTTTTAAAGTTAAAACTGGAGGTAGTAGAAGAATTAGGCCTTGTAGAAAAGATTAAAAAGGTAGGCTGGGGTGGTTTAACTGCAGAAGAGACAGGTAAAATGGGAGGCCATATAACCCGTAAAATCCGGGCTATGGAGAAAGAAGAAGCTTGAATCTGGACATTTAATGAATTATAATAAAATATATGCATGTATTTCCTGGAGGATAAAGATATGTATCAATACAAAAATCTGGCAGTTTATGGCGGCACTTTTGATCCAATTCATTATGGCCATCTTTTAGTTGCAGAACAGGTTTATGATAATTTTTCTGTCGAAAAAATTCTCTTTATGCCTGCAGGGGATCCACCCCATAAGATTAATAGAGAAATAACAGATGCCAGACACCGTTACAGGATGATTCAACTGGCTATAGAGGGAAATGAAAACTTTCTTATTTCCGATTATGAATTAAAAAAAGGGGGAAAGTCCTATACTGCAGATACTTTAAGGTACTTTAAAGAAAATAGAATAGCGGAGAATTTATATTTTATAATCGGAGCAGATTCCCTGCTGGATATCTTTGACTGGCGCGAACCAGAATTTCTGCTACAGAACGCCTATTTTATTGTAGCCGGCAGGCCTGGCTATCAGCTTAAAGAAGTTATGCTGGAAGAAAAGTATAAACCTTATTTAAAACAGATTTCTTTCCTTGATACTATAGAGGTAGGATATTCTTCCAGCCGGATCAGGGAACTCTTGAAAGAGGGCAAATCCATAAAGTATCAGACCCCTGATCTGGTCATTGAATATATAGAGGAACATCATTTATATCGGAGATGATTTCCTGTGGAGAAACAGCTCTTAAATATGCTAAGAACAAGACTGGATGCAGAACGGTACAGGCATACTATAGCTGTAGCAGATACCGGGGAACTGATTGCCAGGAGGCTTTATGCTGAGAACAAATTAACAAAGCCTTCTGATGAGGATTTATTTATTTATAGAGTCCGGCAGGCTGCCTTGCTTCATGATTATGCCAAAAATATGGAGCTGGCTGAGTTAAGGGAGCTTGCCGAGGAAGCAAAGGATTGCTGGCAGATAGATAATGAAGAGATGGAGATGCCGGTGGTGCTACATGCACCGGTTTCCGCCTATCTGGCCAGGAGGGATTTAGGCATAGAGGACCGGGAAGTTCTTGAAGCCATACGTTACCATACAATTGGCAGCCCGGAGATGGGAATCATCGCCCGGATTATATTTGTAGCTGATTATATCGAACCAAACAGGACGTTTAGCGCTGTGGAACAGATCAGGGATGAACTAAATAATAAAGGCCTGGAAAGTGCCATCATTAAAACATGTGAATTAACCATTAAATATCATCTTGAGAAAGGAAATCTGGTTCATTCCAATACACTGCGTTTACGTAATGCCTGTTTAAGGAGGCAACAGATGTGGAGAAAAAGGTAAGAAATCGTTTTTTTATAGTTGGACTTATATTATTAATTGTTATCTCAATGCTTTTGATCTATTTTTTTAAAAGTGATTTCTGGGCTTTAAGGAATAATCCTTTTGGCAGTTCAAAGTTAAATATACTGGTGATTGGTTATGACTCTTCAATAAACGGCCCTCCAAGGGCAGATACCATTATTCTGGCCAGTATCGATCTGGAGAGAAAAGAGATCGGATTGCTCTCAATACCCAGAGATACCAGGGTTAAAATCCCCGGCCATGGGATGAATAGGGTTAATGCTTCCCTGGCCTTTGGCGGGATTGACTTGACATTAGCGACCCTGGAAGATTTTCTGGCTGTCCCTATAGATTATTATGTACAGACAGATTTTCAGGGTTTTGCCAGAATTATTGATGCTATCGGTGGTGTAGAGTTAGATATAAAGGAACCACTTAAATATGTGGACAGGGCCGGTGGAGTCTATATTGATTTACCGGCAGGCCGGAGAGTCCTGAATGGTAAAGAGTCTCTGGATTATGTCAGATACCGGGAACCGGTTAAGGGAGATATAGGCCGGGTTGAAAGGCAGCAAAAATTTATCAAGGCCATGGTAAAAAGAGTCCTTAGCCCGGATATTATAGTTAAGTTACCGGCCATCTATAATGAGATCAGGCAGGCTGTTGATACCAATATTCCTGTTCAGGATATAACACCCTTTATGCGTTTGATTACTGAGATGGATTTAAGAAGGATGGAAACAGTCACCTTACCGGGAGAACCCCAATATATCAATGGGGCCAGTTACTGGGTTCCTGATAATGAAGAAACAAAAATACTGGTGAATAATCTTATCCGTAGTAAAGAATATATAAAGAATGGTCAATATAATTTAAGGATTGTCAACGGCAACGGAGTACCGGGACAGGCTGCCAAATTTGCCAGCAAGATGGAGAAATATGGCTTTAATATTCATTCCCTGGCCAATGCCAGTAGATACGATTATTTGACGACAGAGATCCACTATTATGATGAGGCCAATGAAGAGATTGCCATGAAGATAAAGGAATTGATTGGCGGCAAGCTTTGTTTTGTTGAAACAACTGAAGCTGAACCTGTGGGTAGAGGAGAAGATATCCAGATAATTCTTGGTGCAGATAATATTATTGAATAATAAGGAGTTGGTAGATTTTCATGGAAGATAGAAGAATAAAAGAAATGGCAATAATGGCTGCTGAGGCAGCAGATGATAAGAAAGCAACAGATATAGTAATACTGGATGTAAGATCCCTGACAACTATAGCGGACTATTTCGTTTTCTGTAATGGTAATTCGGAATTACAGGTCAAGGCCATTGCCGAGTCCATTGAAGAAAAGCTGGCGGAGAAAGGTATTTTCCCGCAAAATATAGCGGGTAAAGGAGAAAACCGCTGGGTATTAATGGATTATGCCGATGTAATTGTACACGTTTTTCATAAAGAGGATAGGGAATATTATGAACTGGACCGCCTCTGGGGAGATGCGGAAAAGATTCTGGTCAATTCTTGACAATATATTTATTTGTGATTATAATTAATTGTAAATATTGTTAAAGGCTGTGAAGGGAAGTAGTAGATATTGTACTGGCTGGCAGAGAGCTGGTGGTTGGTGCAAACCAGTAGCCGGTTAATATCGAACTCGTTCCGGAGCCTGAACGGTGAAGTATAGTAGCCGTTTACGTCTGGCCTGCGTTAATTGGCCTGCAATGAGCCGGAATATAATCCAGGTGGATTGTATTCAAACAGGGTGGTACCGCGGGTAAACCTCGTCCCTATTACAGGAACGGGGATTTTTTATTATAGAGAGTGTAGTTGATGAAGGAGGGTCTTAGATGAAAGATTTTTATGAATTCAAGGAAGTAGAGAAAAAATGGCAGCAAAGATGGGAAGCAGAAGATGTTTTTAAAACAAAGGAAGATCCAGATAAGAAAAAGTACTATGTACTGGAGATGTTTCCTTATCCTTCCGGTAATCTCCATATGGGCCATGTGCGGGTATACTCCATTGGCGATGTTATTGCCCGCTATAAAAAGATGCAGGGTTTTAATGTACTCCATCCCATGGGTTGGGATGCCTTTGGCCTTCCTGCAGAGAATGCTGCCAATCAACATGGTATACATCCAGCTGAATGGACCTGGTCCAATATTGATACAATGCGGAAGCAGTTGAAGAGACTGGGTATAAGCTACGACTGGGACCGGGAGGTAAATACTGCTGCGCCGGATTATTATAAATGGACCCAGTGGTTCTTCCTGCAGATGTATAAAAAGGGACTGGCCTATAAGAAGAAAGCTGCTGTTAACTGGTGCCCGGATTGTGAGACAGTTCTGGCCAATGAACAGGTAATCAATAATAGGTGTGAGCGTTGTGACAGTGAGGTTGAGGAGAAAGAACTGGAACAGTGGTTTTTCAGGATAACAGATTATGCTGAACGCCTGTTGGAGGACCATCAATTACTGGAGAACTGGCCGGAAAAGGTTAAAATAATGCAGAGGAACTGGATTGGCCGTAGTGAAGGACTGCGGATTAAGTTTCCGGTCAAGGATTCTGAGCATGTGATCGAGGTATTTACTACCAGGCCGGATACCATCTATGGTGCAACCTATATGGTCCTGGCTCCGGAACATCCTCTGGTGGAGGAATTTATTAAAGGTACTGAAAAAGAGGAAGAGGTTAAAAACTTTATAAGAGAAGTTAAGAAACAGAAAGAAATGGAGAGGACCTCTCCCGAGTCAGAGAAGAAGGGTCTTTTCACTGGTGCCTATGCCATCAACCCCATGACGGGAGAAGAGATACCCATTATGATTGCCAATTATGTCCTGATGGGTTATGGAACAGGGGCCATCATGGCTGTACCTGCCCATGACCAGAGGGATATGGATTTTGCCATAGAATATGAACTGCCGATCAAAGTGGTTATTCAGCCAGCCGAGCGGGAGGATACTTTAACTGTGGAGGAACTTAAGGGAGAAGCCTATACTGGTGATGGAGTCCTGATTAATTCCGCTGATTATAACGGCCTGACCGTTGCTGAAGCCTTCCAAAAGATGGCAGAAGATATGGAGGAAAAGGGTATCGGCAGGAGAGAGGTCAACTACCGCCTGCGGGACTGGTTGATTTCCCGCCAACGTTACTGGGGTACACCAATACCTATAATTTATTGCGATCATTGTGGTATTGTTCCGGTTCCGGAAGAGGATTTACCGGTTATCCTGCCTGAGAATCTGGAATTACGTCCCGGCGGGAAACTATCCCTGGCCCAGGTAGAGGAATTTGTCAATACAGAATGCCCGGTCTGTGGTGCTAAGGCCAGGAGAGAAGTGGATACTATGGATACCTTTGTGGATTCATCCTGGTATTTCCTGCGTTATGTTGATCCACATAATGAAGAATTGCCTTTTGCTAAAGAGGCAGCTGATAAATGGTTCCCGGTTGACCAGTATATCGGCGGTATAGAACATGCCATCCTGCATCTCCTTTATGCCCGCTTCTTTACAAAGGTTATTGCCGATCTGGGTTTAACAGATGCAGTGGAGCCATTCCGTAACTGGTTGGCTCAGGGTATGGTGCTGAAAGATGGAGCCAAAATGTCCAAATCAAAGGGCAATGTAGTTGACCCCAATGAGATATTAGACAAGTATGGTGCTGATACAGCCAGGCTCTTTATACTCTTTGCTGCCCCGCCGGAGAAGGACCTGGAGTGGAGTGACGCTGGAGTAGAAGGGGCAGAAAGATTTTTAAACAGGATCTGGCGCCTGGTGGCAGAAAATATTGATGAATTGAAGGAAAAGAAAGTAAAGACAATAGACATGGCTGTCCTTGGTAAGAAAGAGAAGGAACTATACCAGCAGTTGAATATCTGTATCAAGAGGGTTACCGGGGATCTGGAAACCAGGATGAATTTCAATACGGCCATCAGTGCCATCATGGAGTTAAGCAATGCCATATATCATTACCTGAATGATACAGAAGAGGCAGATTACGAACTTCTGAAAGTGGTAATAGATAAGATGTTGCTCCTCTTATCACCCTTTGCCCCCCATATGACGGCAGAATTATGGGAGCAATTGGGTAATGACGGTTCTATCCATGAACAGGCCTGGCCAGGATATGATGAGGCAGCACTGGTAAAAGATGAAGTAACTATTGTAGTACAGATTAATGGAAAGGTAAGGGATAGGGTAGAGGTCAGTGCTGATATAGATGAAAATGAATTAAGGGAAGTAGTCCTGGCCCGGGAAAAGGTCCAGGAATATATAGGAGAAAAAGAGATAGTCAAATTTATTGTAATTCCCAAAAAACTGGTGAATATTGTTATTAAATAAAAACTGATGTTAAAAAAATAAACCCTCGCTAATGAGGGTTTATTTTTTATACTGACTATTCTTTAACTATCGCCTTAATAACAGGCTGATATTTCTGTTTTTTGCCCAAAAGTTTATCAATCCTGTTCACCAGGAAAAAGGAGAGGGCCAGAAACAATAGTGCAGCAACTATCCCTGCTACTTCACCAGCAGCGGGAAATAGGTTGATACCGGCAAAGTATCCGGCTATTAAGCCAATTAATGGTATCAGGTAAATGATCAATGAAGCTATTACCAGTGATTGTTCACCCATTTCTATCCTGACCCTGTCGCCTTTACCGGCTCCGATGGGGTTCTTTACGCTGATTTGCATTTCTGTAGATTCATGGGTATTGCCAGCCAGTTGACATCTGTTGCTGCATCTGCTGCAGAGAGAATGACGGGTTATCCTGACCAACGCTTCTTCCCCTTTATTTTCCAGTACTATTCCTATCTCTTCCACGTTATAACCTCCCTGTAAATATTATATCTTTCCTATAATTATTAATCAAGCTGGATGGAAAAATAGATTGGGATATTGTAAAATAAAGAGGAAAATTATATTTTAAGCTGTTTGTAAAAATAATCATTTTGTTGTATAATCTTACTTAAAGTAAAGGAGGAGTGAGTATGAAGGAAAGACTGACGGAAGTACTTAATAGTTATAAAGCGCGGGCTCTGGCAAGAAAAGAGAGCTATAATTTATTACCCAGGCCTTTAAGTGAGGAAGAGGTCAGGGTAATACTTGATGGATTGTGTTTAGAAGGCCTGGAAAAAGAAAGTTTTACCATATTTGAAGAGGAAAGCCTGGAGAAATTATTATTGAGGCTTTTGCGGAATGAGGTAAAGAGGGGTACCTTCCCTTCATCATATGTAAAGGCGGCCGGGCTGGCTGATTTTGTCAGGGGGGTGCGGAAATCTCCCTATCTCAATGCCAGTGAAGCCCTGGAAATGCTGAAGGAGATGAAGGGCGGGGCTGCTTCTGTAGAACTGGTCAAATTACTGGAAGAAGGCTTTTTTATCGAAGAGATAATTGAGATACTGGAAGATACTGTGCTGATAAATAAAGAAGAGTTCGATAAACTCAGTGTACTGGCCTCCAGGATAGAAGAGATTAATGGGCTCATGGTCAGCTGGGCAGAGAAGAGGTTTGCAGATAGCTGGGAAATACCTGAAAGCTATCAGGGAATCAGCATCAAAGTTGGCGATAACATTACTACTGACCATCTCAGCCCGTCCAAATATGCCCACACCAGGACTGATCAGCCCTTACATGCTTTGTTTATCATGGAAGGCCGGGAGGATGAGGCAGACTTTCTGGAGAGACTGGCAAAACTGAGGGAAAAGTATGAGCAGGTTATCTTGGTGGCCGGGGAGGCCTTTGGCGAGGGTTCTTCCAGGAAATCTGCCACCTATACCATCCTGCAGGTACTGGGGACACCGGTAGAGGGAGAGCCGGAGAAGAAACAGGGCGGGGTTGTGCTGGCCAAAAGTATTGCCCCCATCTACAGGAATTCCCTGATGGCCTCTGGAGTTCTGCCTTTGACGGCCAATACTGATGAGATTAATGAAGGGGACCAGTTACTGGTTGATTTGAAAAACAGGAAAGTAGTGGTCAATGGGGAAAAAGAGCTGGGGATCCAGTTGCCCAATCAGTTCCAGCTGGAGCAGATTGCTGCCGGCGGTATCAACTATTTTACTGCCGGTAATGAGTTGCAGAAATGGGCCGCTGCTTATTGTAGGGAGAAAGGTCTTGCCTTCAGAACATCTGTTGTAGAAAATGAGGCTTCTGTCGGCAGGGTAGAGAAACGGATACCGCAAACCCTGGCCCAGAAGATAGTGGCCTTAAACCGGCTGGATGGCAAGGGGACCATTATACCGGGAGAGACAGCAGAAATCAAAATCAGAGGCGTTTTCTCGCAGGATACTACGGGGCCCATGACCATAGAGGAATATCAGGCCATGTCCGGCGGGCAGTTTGGGGCAGAATTTGTCGTCCAGTCCCTGTGCCATACCGGGGAATGCCCCTCCACTGAGGACAGGGCCAGACATGCCTTCCTGGATAAGTTTATCACTGAACGGGGAGGAGTATGCCTGAAACCCGGTGAGGGGATCATTCATACCATTGGTAACCGTTTTGTCATACCGACTGATGTAATTATCGGCGGTGATTCCCATACCAGGGTACCCCATGGCATTTCTTTCCCGGCCGGTTCTGATATTGTCGCCGGTGCCATGAAATATGGTAAACAGGACCTGACCATGGACGAATCAGTGCGGGTAATCTTCAGGGGAAGGCCAAATCATGGGATAACTGCCAGGGATCTGGTTTCCACCCTGGTAATCTATGCGGAAAAAACCGTAGGTAAGGAGATCTATAACGGCAGGATTATTGAGATGGAGGGTGTTGAATTCCTCACTGCTGATGAGCGTTATATGCTTACAAATGCTGTTGCTGAGCGTTCTGCCTCCGCCGGTACAATACCATCTGATGAGGTGACTATTGCGGAAATCAAGAAGAACCTGGCCTATTTGAAAGCCAGGTATGATGCTGAAACATCACCTTCTGTGCTCAATACCATCAGGGCCATGGAAGAATATTTAAAGGATCCTGTCTTATTGAGGGCTGATGAGGATGCAGAGTATGTTGCTACAATAGAGATACCACTGGAAGAGATTAAAGAACCCATTATCGCCAAACCACATCATCCGGACAATGTGGCCTTCCTATCAGAGGTGGCCAATGTAGAGGTAAATGAAGTATATATAGGCAGCTGTGTCGGAGGGGACCTGGAAGGTATCAGGGCTGCTGCCCGTATAGTCGAAGGACACCGGATTCCACACCACGTAAACTTTGTGGTCTGTCCTGCTTCCCTGGATATCTATACAGAACTGGCTGCAGATGGCAGCCTTGCCAAAATAACAGCAGCCGGCGGAACTGTGATTTTACCGGGTTGCGGTCTCTGTATGGGCAATAAGCGGAGGCTGGGACCCGGGGCTGTAGCCTTTACCACTACAACCCGGAACTTCCAGTCCAGGATCGGGCCGGCAGATTCCCAGACCTATCTGGGTAGTGCCCAGGTGGCAGCCTGTACTGCAGTGCTGGGAAGGATCCCGACTGTTGAAGAATATTTCAGCATGTATAAGTAATTCCAGCATATATAAGTGTATAAATAAAATGATATGGGAAGAATTGAAAAGCCCCTGGTTTCCAGTGTAAACCAGGGGCTTGATCTATATTATTTCTTTTAAATTTTTGTTTTCATTTCTATATTACTTATCTGTTATATTTCCTCTATTACTCTACTCTGCGCCTGCGGCTCCGATATAAGAGGTAAAGTATCAGGATTATGAGGAGATATGGTATCAAAGTGCCGATGAAGATGATTATCCTGTAGAACTGTTCGATCATCTGGCTGATGGCATTCCTGAAGGCCTTGATAATACCGGGGCTGCCGGAACTGATCGGTTCTGGCTGGCGGAATTCCACAGTAATGGTGCTGTAGGAGATCTGGTTATCCAGGTAGTTTTTCCTGCCCTGTAATATCTCCACTTCGGTCCTGATCCGGTTAAGTTCATTTTCGATTTTCAGTATTTCTTCAACCTCAGTAGCCATATCCAGCAGGTTTCTGTATCTTTCTTCCTGGGCCAGGAGGTTTTTTAGCCTTGTCTCCAGGTCCATATATTCTTCGGTGACATCCTGGCTGGAGATGCTGCTGGAGATGACCTGGCCGAATTCCTTGCTGGAAAGCCTTTCAAAAAGCAGTTCAAAGTTTTCTGCTGGCACCCTTATTTCAAACCAGAAATGCTTCTGTTTATTACTGTTAAGCCAGTTTCTGGAATTGGAGATATAGCCGTTATGGCTTTCCACCAGATTAATGAGTACTTCGTCAAGCACATCGATATCACTTTTTTCGATAACCAGGTTGGCCCTTTTTATTATTTTCTGTTCAATGACAGCTGCACTTTCTTTGCTGGCCAGGCTGGCCATTCTCATGTTGCTTTCAGGTGCACTATAGTTTAAATCAGAGGCACCATAACTGAAATATTGAACCTGGTTACTTAAATTATCACTCTTTAATAAATTGTTTTCAGCTATATTATGGCCAGTATTGATCAGGCCAGGTATTGCTGAGATAAATACTATTAAGACTATAGCGGCAAGACCGAGGACACCGGCAGGAATTCTCACCGGTAGAGCAAAGGAGCTCTTAATTTTTTCGAAAAGCGAGGCCTGCCTTTTTTCTTTTTCTTTCATCCCTTCACCTACTTTCTTTAAGATAGATTCTTTAAAACCTTCCGGTACTTTTAGTTCTGCCAGATTTGATATAAAATCATAGTTTTTCTGATATTCCTGCAATTCTTTTTGACATTCTCTGCAGTCACTTAAATGATTTTCCACTGTTTCTTTTTCTTCTTTGGTGAGACCGCCATCTATATATAGAGGAAGCAAATCCTTTATTTTTTCGTGCTTCATTCCAATCCTCCTTTACTGATAATTTTGTTTAAATCTTCCCGTAAACTCTGCCGGGCTCTACTGAGCCTGGATTTAACGGTTCCCATAGAAAGCCCGGTAATTTCAGCAATCTCCTGATAGCTTAAGCCCTGAAACTCCCTAAGAGTGAAGACTATTTTTTGCTCCGGAGCCAGTGCATCAATTTTTTCCTGGATAAGCTGGTTAAGTTCCCGGGAGAGAGAAATGCTTTCCGGATTATCTTCTTCCTTATATATGTTTTGAAAATTTTCCTCCTGAATTTCAGGTTTTCTTTTTCTCTTTCTCAGTTCATCCAGGCAGAGATTCGTAGTAATTCTATATATCCAGGTGGAAAAGCTGGATTTACCCTGAAAGTTTTTAAGATTTTTATAGATCTTTATAAAAGACTCCTGGGCCAGATCAAGGGCATCTTCGTGGTTTCCCAGAATCCGGAAAGCAGTGTTATATACTCTGTTTTGATAGCGTTCAATGAGGTCATTAAAGGCTTTTTCATCTCCATTATTTATCCGGTAGATTAATTCACTATCAGATAATGCCATCCATTAAGTCACTCCCTTCACTTATTTAGACGAAAACCCTTAGATTATGTTCCCACTAATTTATTAATTAAAATTCGCCAATTTAGCCGGGAATACCTTTTTATCTGTAATTACAGCCGTTAGATTTAGCTGTTTGACTTTATTCATTTATTTTGGTAAATTAGTAGTGTTAGCGTATTACATATTATTGTTATGTTGATAATGGGAGGGTGTCTTGTGATTACTATAAAGGATATTGCCAGGCTTGCAGGTGTATCTATAACTACAGTGTCCAAAGTTATAAACAATTATCCTGATATCGGGCAGGAGACAAGGGAAAAAGTTATCAAGATTATGAAAAAATATAATTATTCCCCTAATGCCATTGCCCGCAGTTTATCTACCAGTAAATCCAATTCCATAGGAGTATTTATCCACTATCATCCCAGTAGAGGTCTCCACCAGTTCTTCTTCCATGAAATATTATTTGCCATGGAGACTAACCTGGGTAAGCAGGGCTATGACTTTGTCTATTTTTCTGATCTAAAATGGAAAAGGAGCTGCAATTATCTGGCCAAATGTTTAAATAGACATATAGATGGTGCTATATTGATGGGAATTTCTGTGGATGAGAATCTTTATGAATTATTACAGTCAGATATACCTGTAGTTCTTCTGGATTTAAATCTAACCGGGCCGAATGCTACTTATATTACATCAGATAACTTATTTGGCGCAAAACAGGCAGTAAATTATTTTAAGGAATTAGGGCATCAGAATATCGGTATGATCGGAGGCCTGAAGGATACTTTTCCCACTAAAACCAGAACAGAGGGTTTTTTAGAAGAAATCAAAAATAATGGCATGACTACCAGGGATGAATGGATAATCTATACCTCATATAATGAAGAAGGAGGATATCGGGCAATGACCAGGATGTTAAAGTCCAGGGAATTGCCAACAGCAATATTCTGCCACAGTGATATGATTGCTATCGGTGCAATTAAAGCTATAAAGGATGCCGGTTATTCAGTCCCCGATGATTTTTCCGTCATTGGTTTTGACGATGTTGAGATCAGTACCTATATTAATCCGGGTTTAACAACGGTAAGGCAGGATTCATATTCCATGGGAAATCAGGCAGCCAATCTCTTAAAAACCATGATGGATAATCCTGCTGCGAAGGTAGAACCCATTGTTTTGCCTGTTGAACTGGTTATAAGAGAATCATGTAAAAAATTATAATAATTTTTTTTTAAAAAAGCAGGAATTATTAATTTTTTCTGGTAATTATATATTATAAACTAAACCGATTTCGTAAGGAGAAATATAAGTGTTTCTAATAAGCGGAATCAAATACAGAATGAAATAAAATCAAAATGATATTAAATACAATATGAAAGGAGTTAATGTGATGAAATTTGGCTATTTTGATGATAGCAGAAAGGAATACGTAATAACCGAACCCCAAACCCCCTATCCCTGGATTAACTATCTTGGGTCAGAGGAATATTTTGTTCTTCTGTCAAATACAGCCGGAGGATATAGTTTCTATAAGGATGCCAGTAAACGGAGGATAACCCGCTATCGCTACAACAATGTACCTACAGATGCAGGAGGAAAGTATTATTATATTTACGAGGATGGTCATTACTGGTCTCCCACCTGGGCCCCGGTAAAGAGTGAGCTGGACGAATACCAGTGTAGACATGGAATGGGCTACAGTATTATCAGAGGGAAGAGAAACCAGCTGGATACAGAGATACTCTTTTTTGTACCACTGGGTGCCAACTGTGAGATTCACCGGGTTAAGATAAAAAATGAAAGTAATGAGAAAAGGAGTTTAAAGCTCTTTTCCTTCATCGAATGGGCCCTCTGGGATGCCTTCGATGATATGAGTAATTTTCAGAGGAATTTTAGCACTGGAGAAGTAGAGATAGAGGGCTCCACTATCTATCATAAAACAGAATACAGGGAACGGAGAAAACATTATGCTTTCTTTACCATAAATACAGAAATAGCCGGATTTGATACGGATAGGGAAAGTTTTCTGGGCCTTTATAATGGTTTTCATGAACCACAGGTTGTGATAAAAGGCCAATCCAATAATTCTGTAGCCAGCGGCTGGGCTCCAATTGCTTCCCATTGTGTGGAGATTGAACTGGCTCCAGGAGAAGAAAGGACCTATATATTCCAACTGGGTTATGTAGAAAATCCTGCTGATGAAAAGTGGGAAAGACCAGGTGTTATAAATAAAAAAAGGGCCTATGAGCTCATTGAAAGATTTAATACAGAAGAGAAGGTAAACAGGGCCTTCGCAGAGTTAAATAGTTATTGGGATAGATTATTATCCAGCTATACTCTTGATTTTACCGATGATAGACTGATGCGTATGGTCAATATCTGGAACCAGTATCAGTGTATGGTAACCTTTAATATGGCCAGAAGTGCTTCCTATTTTGAGTCCGGTATCAGCAGGGGAATCGGTTTCCGTGACTCCAACCAGGATCTCCTGGGTGTAGTACATATGATACCGGAACGGGCTAAAGAAAGAATCCTGGATCTGGCTGCCACCCAGTTTGAGGATGGCAGTGCCTATCATCAGTATCAGCCTTTGACCAAAAAAGGCAATGATGCTATCGGCAGCGGTTTTAATGATGATCCCCTCTGGTTGATAATGAGTACTGCTGCCTATATCAAGGAAACCGGTGATTATAGTATCCTGAATGAACCTGTGCCCTTTAATTCCGGTAAGGAAGCCGTCCTCTTTGACCACCTGGAGGCATCTTTCAGGCATGTCATCAATAACCGGGGGCCTCATGGCCTGCCCCTGATCGGCCAGGCGGATTGGAATGACTGCCTGAATTTGAACTGTTTTTCTGATGAACCAGGCCAGTCCTTCCAGACCTTACGGGCTAAATCCGACAGCCAGGCTGAATCCGTTATGATAGCCGGATTATTTATCACTGTTGGCCCTGATTTTGTGGAATTATGCCGGTATTTGGGTAAGGAGGAGCTGGCCCGGGAGGCAGAACAGGAGATTGAGAATATGAAAAAAGCTATCATGGAGCATGGCAGGGATGAAGAATGGTTCCTGCGGGCCTATGATTATTTTGGCAATAAAATAGGCAGCCGGGAGAATGAAGAAGGCCAGATTTACATTGAACCACAGGGCTTCTGTATCATGGGCGGACTTGGCCTGGATGATGGATTTGCCAGGAAGGCCCTGGATTCTGTAAAGAGAATGTTGGATACCAAATACGGCCTGGTGCTGCTGGAACCAACCTATAAATCCTATCACCTGGAATTGGGAGAGATCTCTTCTTATCCTCCAGGTTATAAAGAAAATGGCGGCATTTTCTGTCATAATAATCCCTGGATAATGATCGCGGAGACCATTATTGGCAATGGCGAAAGGGCTTTCGAATACTATCAGAAAATTGCTCCAGCCTATCTGGAGGAGATCAGCGATATCCACCGTACAGAACCCTATGTCTATGCACAAATGATTGCCGGAAAGGATGCTCCCAATCATGGTGAAGCCAAAAACTCCTGGCTGACCGGAACAGCAGCCTGGAATTATGTTGCCATTACTCAGTGGATATTGGGAATCAGACCTGATTTTGCTGGTTTACGTATAGATCCCTGTATACCTGCTGACTGGGATGAATTTGAGGTTAGCAGGAAATTCAGGGGAGATACCTATAGGATAAAGATTTCTAATCCTGACCGGGTATCAAAGGGTGTTAAAATGATTATATTGGATGGAAAAGAACTTGCTGATAATCTGATTAAACCTCTTAATGACGGAAAGCTTCATCTTGTTGAGGTAATCATGGGATAAAAAGCTCATTTTCTTCCTTCCTGGCCTCTTCCATAACTGAGGTGGAGGAGGTCCTGTCTTTATTATATAAACCCTCCTAATTTATTCTTTTAAAATCTATCACCTGGTGATAGATTTTTTTTGCTATATAATAAGAAAAAACTGTAAAAATAAAGGAAAAATAAAAATGTTGGAGAATAAAACAATAAATACCAGAAAATAGAAAGGAGATCATTGTGCAAATGAATAAAGATCAATTAATTTTGCTGCTCTTTGCAACTATTATAATCATTATGGGAGCCGGTATTTTTTTCTGGCAGAATATGAAGAACTCTCAGCTTATCAGCAGTATGACTGTCTCTGCTTCTTTAAATCAAACTGATCTATTTTCTGGCCACCATGGAAGCAATCCATTGTCTGAGGAAAGTGTAAAGGAAATAAAAAATGAGAAAATCCTGGTTCATGTTGCCGGAGAAGTCCTCAATAGCGGAGTATATGAACTGGAGAGTGGTGCCAGGGTTATTGATGCCCTAATGGCAGCCGGAGGGGCTACGTCCTTAGCCAATCTCGACATAATAAACCTGGCTGCCCCCATATCCGATGGGGAGAAGATCTATATACCTTCTGTAATAGAAAAAATTAATCAGTTTAACCAGAATAGCAGCTTTACTTCATATAGTTCTGGAGGGAGTTCCGGAAAGATTAATATTAATACTGCTGATGCCTCAGAACTACAGAAATTAACCGGAATCGGGCCCGGCAAGGCAAAAAGTATAATAGATTACCGCAATAAAAACGGCCCGTTTAAGAGTGTTGATGATTTATTAAATGTCTCCGGTATAGGGGAGAAGACTCTGGAGAAGATCAGGGATGAGATTGTGGTCCGTTGAGAGGATTAAAGACAGGCCATTATTGAGTACAGCCCTCTTTTTTGCCCTGGGAATTTCCTTCGCCTATTATCTGCCAGTAAGCTCTTTATTGTCATTTCTCGCCTTTATTCTGCTGGTTGCTGGTATTTTTACCTTTCAGGCTGTTTTTATAAAGGAAAGAAAACTTTTATTTATATGTTTTCTGATCTTTCTGGCCGGTTTTGCCCGGATGAGCTGGCAGGAATACAAATATTACAGTCCTTATTCTATAGCCAATTATAATTCTGCTGGCCCTTTCCTCATCAGGGGAATAATCAGAGAGGATTTAAGCTCCCTACAGGGGAACAAATTATTATTAAAACCCTTATATGTTGAGGATAAAGTAGTAAAATACGGCTATATACAACTGGATAAGAGATACCTACCTGTCCAATTATCCAATGGTGATTTAGTTGAAATAAAACTAAATTTAAATGAACCGGCCAGAGCACTGAATCCCGGGGCTTTTTCCAATTACAATTATTTGAAAAGGAAGGGTATTTATAGCCAGGGCTATTATGCAGGCGGGTTACAGGTCAAGGGAAAGATGAAAAATTTTGTACTGGATTCAATTATTAAACTAAAATATCATTTGATTGCCTTAATTGATAGAACAGGTGAGGACCCCTATAATGAATTATTAAAGGCCCTGCTGTTGGGTGAACGCACTGCTTTACCGGAGGAGTGGGAAGATAGTTTTACCAACGCCGGGACTAACCACCTCCTCTCTATTTCCGGCCTTCATGTCGGATTCGTAGTGGGGATTTTTTATTCCCTGCTTAATCTACTAAGATTTTCTCCAGGAATTAGAAATTTACTATTAAGCCTGCTGGTAGTCTCTTATATTATCCTGACAGGTTTCCGCCCCTCCATCTTCAGGGCCGGTTTATTATCTATATTTATGCTCTGGGACCAATATCTTAAACGACGGGGAGACCAGTTAAATATCCTTGGCTTAACAGCCTTGCTTAATTTTTTAATCAATCCCTATCAATTATTTGAAATAGGTTTTCAACTATCATATTTTGTACTATTGATGCTCATCCTCTGGCATGATCTACTGAAACAGTTTATACGGCCTGCCTTTTCGGTCTCTGTTGCTGCCCTGTTGGGCTCTTCACCCTTGACAGCCTATTACTTTAATCTGCTTACCCCCATAGGCTTAATCACCAATCTCTGGGCTGTTCCCCTGGCGGGCTTTATTGTTTCCCTGGCCCTGGTGGGCCTATTGGCTGGTCTGCTGCATCCTGTTTTTTCTTCACTTGTTTTTAAACTGCTGCTTTATCCGATAAGATTACTGATCTTCAGTAATGGCCTGATGGCTTCCGTGCCTTTTGGCCATATTGAAGTGGCCACCCCTTCAGTAGCCCTTTTGAGCTTTTGCCTTATTTCCCTGGTTATACTACCTTTCTTATTAAAGAAGAGAATCATACCCCTGAATGAAAGGAAAAGGAAAAAAAGGTTATTTTATTTCACTATCTTTTCGCTCCTGTTTATTTTTTTCATCTTTGTTTTCTCAGTCCTGGACAGGCAACTGGAGCTCTGTTTTATTGCCGTAGGCCAGGGGGATAGTATCTTTCTGCGTACCCCCGGAAAGAAGTGCCTCCTCATTGATGGGGGCGGTTTCCTGGGTGAAAACTTTACCCACGGGGAATATACCGTATTACCCTATTTAAAATATAAGGGGATCAGGAAACTGGATATAGTCTTTATCACCCACTTTGACGCAGACCATGCCCTGGGCATAATAGATATCCTGAGAAATAGAAAGATAGGGTTGCTGGTTTTTCCGGTAAATTACGACAGGAATGAGATAGCAGAAAGGGTCATTGCGGAGGCCAGGCGAAATGATGTACCAATAGCCCTCGCCCAAAGGGGGGATTATTTTCTGTTAGATGGAGTCACTATAAGGATATTAAATCCCGTTCCCGGACAAAGAACCACCCGCAACGATAACTCCCTGGTCATAAAAGTGGAATATGGTAATTTTTCTGCCCTCCTGACCGGGGATCTGGAGGGAGCAGGAGAGAGGAGGCTGCTTGCTGAGGAAGCTTCTATAAAGGCCAATATCCTGAAATTGGGCCACCATGGCAGTAATAGTTCCAGCACAGAGGATTTTCTCCAGCAGGTGGCCCCTGAGCACGGCATCATATCTGTAGGCAGGAACAACTATGGCCACCCTGCAGAGGAAGTATTATCCCGCTGCGCCATACAGGGTATCACTTTATGGCGGACAGATGAACAGGGGGCAATCAGGGTGAGGAGTAATGGGATAGCCTATTCGATAGAAGCCTATTTAAAATAACAATAATGAGCAGGGTTAAACTGCTCATTATTGTTTGGCCTTTATTCCGCTCTTATGAAGAAAATAAAATTATATCAGGACTTATTAGAACTGTTGGTTATTGGTCTGTTGAGGATTTACCTGGCCGGCCAGGGAGTTTTCATAGGCTTCCACCATCTTTCTCACCATGTGGCCGCCTATGGATCCGGTATCCCTGGTGGTGTAGTTTCCCCAATACCCATCCTGTGGTATTGAAAGCCCCAGTTCCTGGGCAACTTCATATTTAAATTTTTCCATGGCCTGGGCAGCCAGAGGATTTACCAGGGTATTTCTTTTTTGACCGGTTCCCATGAATTTACACCTCCTTTTATAGCTGTGTACTAATATTTTTTTCAGCTTTTGTCAGGCCTATGCTGGTAGTATATAGAAAGAGAGGACGGGATTATTTCCCGTCCCCGGATCTATAATCATCTACCTGTCAGGACGTGCCATTTCATCCTCTACCTTTTCAATCATTTTCTTAACCATGGTCCCACCAATCTTTCCTACCTCTCGGGTAGTTAATTCGCCCCATCCACGTGTATTAATCTTATCCATTAGACCTAATTCACCGGCAACCTCATATTTAAAACGGTCCAGGGCTTGTCTGGCAAGAGGATTGACTATCCGGTTTTTACCGATTAATATTCACCTCCTGACAAGTAGTTCACTAATATAATTTGCAGTTTTCAATTATTTTATGTTACTATGAATATGGTAATTGTTAAAAGACATATAAAAAAGGTGGGTATAACTATGGATGCATTGGCAGATATATTAAAAAAACCGCTAAAAGAATTAAACCCTTTATATATTATCGCCAGTGAAGACAGGTATATTCTCAGTGATTTTAAAGATAAATTTGTGGAGAAATTTGTAGATGAAGCCAGCAGGGATTTTAATTTAAGCTATCTGGAAGAAGAGGAAGCTGAAGAATTTGCAGTTCTCCTGAAAAATCAGGCTAATACACCGCCCATTTTTGCCGAAAGGAGATTCATTATTGCCAGAACGGCTAATTATTTTACCGGAAAAGAGAAGAAAGAAGAATTGCTTATTTCCTTATTCAGTAATTTTCCGGAAACAACAATAATGCTAATCCTCGTGGAAGGCAAAATTAAAAATGGGTTAAAAATAGTTGAAGCGGCTAAAAAAATTGGTGAAGTTTTGACAGTATCAGCACCCAGATTTGCAGAACTGGATAAATGGATTTTTAATGAATTTAAGAAAAGAGGTAAAGAAATAGATTTTGAAGGAGTAAAATTTTTAGAGCAAATTTTCAGTAATAACCTGCAGAGGCTGGAAAGCGAGATCGAGAAGATTGTTTTATACAAGGTTGAAAAGCAAAAAATCTCCCTGGATGATCTCCTGGAGATTATCAGTAAAGATAAATTACTTGAAGATAGTTTAGTTTTTAATTTAACGGATGCCCTTTTACAGGGAAAAAAAGCACAGGCCATCAGAGAACTGAAGCAGATGCTGGATGGAGGTGCCATTCCACTGGCCATTCTCAGTACCCTGAACTGGCAGTTGAGATTGCTTTTATCTGTTAAGGTTTTGAAAAAACAGGGGAAAACAGTAGCAGAGATTGCCAGGATTTTGAATAGCCATCAGTATCCAGTTAAGAAGTGTTACCAGTACAGTGATAAGTTTAGCGAAGATAAATTGCTGGGATTACTGGAAAACTTGCTTGAAGCCAATTACAATATCGTTACTGGACGTTATAATCCGGAATTAGCCCTGGAGATGGCAATTATAGGTTAAAAATCAAAAATCCCTAATGCTATGTATTAGCAGAAGGGACTATTTCTGGTATTTATGCAATATTATTTAACATCCTGGTTAAACGGGATTTTTTACGGGCAGCATTGTTTTTATGGATGATGCCCTTGCCAGCTGCGGTATCAATTACTTTAATGGTTTCTTTCAGTTGGTTTTCTGCTTCGGCTGCTTTGCCTTCCGCAACTAATCTTTCGAAAGCCTTGATGGAACCTTTTAATTTAGCCTTCCACTCCCTGTTTCTTGCGTTTCTCTTCAAAGAGGTTTTTACTCTTTTTTTGGCAGATTTAATTACTGGCATTCTGAATTCACCCCCTTTAACAACCTGTATAGATATTACGTATAACAGAATCTGGGATACCAGATCCATTTTGTTTTGCAGCACATAAAACATAGCTGAGTGAGACCAATCTTTTTACAGCATTTTAATTTTAACATGAGTATTTAAAAAATGCAAGTTCTGTATAGAAAAAAGCTGGACTGGATAGAATACTAAAAGATAATTTACACAATATATCAGGAGGTGAGTTCAAGTGAGCGGCTTGGTGGGAGCGATAGTTAGATTTATTGTTTCTGCTTTAGTATTAATCGGGGTTGGTTATATAGTCCCGGGATTTAGCATGGAGGGGTTTGGCAATGCCCTTATTGCAGCAATTGTTATTGCTGTACTGGGCTATGTCATTGAGTCTATCTTCGGTGAGAGAATTTCACCCCAGAGCCGTGGACTGGTTGGTTTTATCACTTCAGCAGTGGTAATTTATTTGACACAATTTGTAGTGGAAGGATTATCAGTAACAATAATTGGAGCTTTATTGGCCGCCTTTGTTATTGGCCTGGTTGATGCCTTTGTACCAACTGAATTAAGATAAAAGGAGTTCAAGGATGGGTTATAGAGAAGATTTGCTACAGGAAGTTCCCTTTCCCCTGGAGACACATGATCTGGCCATTGACGCCCACGAATTGGCTGTACAGCGGACCGGTGGTGAAATCCAGGGTGTAAGTGTTGTGGAAGAAAGAAAAGAAGTTGCTAAAATTACCAGAATCCATGTTATGAATGAACACGGGGCCCAGGCTATTGGCAAGCCAATAGGAAAGTATACCACAATAGAGTCTGAAGGACTGAAAGGGCAGAACCGGCTGGTCCATGATCAGCTCAGTGAGATTTTCTCTGAAGAGCTGGCTATGATGATTGACTTTGACCAGATCAGGCCCCATCCCAATATGGAACCGACCATATTTGTTGTGGGGCTGGGGAACTGGAATGCGACTCCGGATGCCCTTGGGCCACAGGTATTAAATCATCTTATGGTTACCAGACATCTCTATATGGAAGCCCCTCCCGAATTGAGAAAAGGGTTACGACCGGTCTGTGCTTTAGCTCCAGGAGTCCTGGGCCTGACAGGGGTACAGACAGCTGAGATTATTAAGGGTGTTGTGGAGATGGTCAAGCCCAATTTAATTATTGCCATCGATTCACTGGCTGCACACCATACCAGCAGATTGGCAAATACTATCCAGATCAGTAATACGGGAATAGCCCCTGGCTCCGGTATAGGTAAAGTACGGCCGGCAATAAATCAGGAGACCATGAATATCCCGGTAATCGCTGTCGGGGTACCGACAGTAGTCCATGCCATTACCATTGTAAATGATGCCATGGAAGAGATGTTAAGGGGCGAGATCTTTTCAAAAGTAGAAAGAGAAAGATTCCGCCATGTGGAGGAAAGTGAAAAGAAAAGGATGATGGTAAATATCCTGGGTCCTTTTATGGGTGGGTTAGTGGTCTCTCCCAAAGGGGTTGATGAATTGATACAGGATGTAAGCAGGATAATTGCCGGTGGAATCAATATTGCTTTGCATCCCGATATAACACCGGAAAATATTTCTTTATATCTATAGAAAAATTCTATAGAAAAAGAAATTTGAGGCAGAAGAACAGTTCTTTCTGTCTCATTTTTTTTGCAGCCAGGCTGGCTAACATTACGCATGCTTTACGCAATATACCTGTTCTAAGTTTGCGGCGACTCTCATAACTATTTTATGGGAGGAGTGGCCATGTCCAGTAAATTAGCAAAAATCATGGTAGCAGTAATTATTGTTTTGTTATTGGTATTAAATATAAAAAAATACCGGGATTTAAAAGATGAAGTAGTTCCAGTTTGGTCAAGCTATGATGAAGAATATTATTATAGTTATAATAAAACCTCTTTCTATGATAGGATTAAGAGCAAGCTCAGTTTAGAGGGTTTTTTATATAGTGTAAGTAAGGTTAGATTACAGGTACCTATAACATATTTGAAGAGGGAGATACTCCTTTTGGGTTATTATACACCTGAAGAATTAAAAAGCCAGACAGAGACCATTTACACACCTGTTTCCGGTAGCCAGAATGTTATTAAATTGAAGTTTAATCTGGCTGATAATACGAGGAGTAGTCCTGTCGAGGAAGATAGCAGGGAAGGTGAGTTAATAGATATCCCGGGGAACAGAATTATTCCGGCAAAAGAGGCCCCTCTCATTGCCATATATCATACCCATACGTCTGAAACCTATATGGATGATCCCAGGAAACAGGACAGTAATGGCCATGTTTTACCGGGTAATATCGGGAATGTGGGGAAAGTGGGGATGGAGCTGGCCCGGGTTTTATCGGAAAAATACGGTTTCAGGGTTATACATACTACTAAAGTACATGATGAGATCTATAACAGATCCTATTATAATTCCCGGAATACTGTTAAACAACTGCTACAGGAGAATCCGGATATAGATTTAATCCTGGATATTCACCGGGATGGTATCAAGGCTGCCCTTACTAAAGAACAGTTAACTGCTGTATTTGGTAATGAGCGGGCAGCCAATATAATGATTGTTGTGGCTAATGGTAAGTATAGCTTTGGAGAGGCAGAGAGCAGGAATGACTGGCAGAAAAACCTGGCCCTGGCCAGAGAGTTAGCTGATTGGCTGGACCGTCTCTATCCCGGCCTACTGCGGAGGATTGAGGAGAGGGATACCACCACCAATAGATATAACCAGGATCTCAGCCCGGTTTCTTTACTGATTGAGATAGGTGACTACCGTAATACTACCCAGGAAGCTATCAATGCAGCCCATTACCTGGCTGATGCCATAGCAGCCATGTTCGGGAGGAGGTAATTTTTGAATTAAAATAAAAAGAATACTTTTAAATTTGCTTTTCCTGGAGTAATTCCAGGAATTTTTCATTTGAGAATGGGAAAATATACATTTTATGCAGGAATTTTTGCATTTATAGAGAACTAAATACTAGTAAATGGGAAAAAAGGTTATAAAAGCAAAATATGACAATAT
>JANWJZ010000057.1 GCA_025451675.1 Halanaerobiales bacterium
AACCCACTCAACCAGGAGCGGGCTCCAAAAAGATGCCTGATTTGTAATACTTTTAAATGAAAAATTCAACTTTCCGCTTTCTCTCATAATATTCCTTATGAAGCTGCCGGATTTCTTCTGCCAGTTCTGGTACTGGCCCATCCACTACAGCATCACGGATAACCTCCTCAATGGATAAAGTCTTCACAGGCGGCAGGAGAACCCCCATCTCAGTTAGCCAATGAGCTAACTGCTTTGATGAACTGGCATATCCTTTCCCTCTTATCATGGCTTCTACCCAATATACAGGTAATGTTCACTGGTCCCAAAGAGATTCTTATCCTGCCCCAATCTATAGCAAATCTCCAGCCATTTTTTATATTCACTTTCCTCCAACTGGTTAATTTCTTTTTCTTTAGCCGTAAGAATATTCTCAACCCCTACAAAAGCCAGCTCCTTTAATCCAGAGTTATTCATCAAAGCCCTGGCTTCTTCGTGGCTGATAAAATAGGCTTTTGCTCTTCAAGCCTTTGCCACTCATCGTATTCTTCATCATAATAGCATTCTACTTTATTCATTCTAACCCTCCTGTAAGGATATATCCTTCTATTTCCTCATCATATACACGTGAAATATTTTTTTCTGTGCTATTTAATATATTGAACCATTATCAGGCATGGGTTCTCTTTACTCCATAATTCCGGAATACATTCCAATGGCCTGAACCCGACTGAAAAATAAAAGCTTCTTGTTTTGGCATAATTTATATCAGGATGGGATTCATCAAGGGTCTTGACCTGCATATATTCATAACCCTGTTCCCTGGCCCACCTATAGGCCTTATTAAATAATGCTTTACCAATCCCCTGTCCTTGATAATCAGGCAAAACACCCATTACATATATTTCAACAGTATATTGATTATTCTCTTTCATGGAAATGAAACCGACAGGCTTCATCCCATCGGTTGCTGCAAAAAAAGGCCGCTCAACACATCCGTTAATATACTCCCTTACAGCTTCAGGGATACCAAACCACTCAGGAAGAGCCTCTAATATACCTGCAGCTATCTGTCTTTTTTCTTCTTCATCATGTATTTCTCTTACATCCATCTGTATGCCACCTTAAAAATTTTTTACTTAAGAAGATCACAAACCATAATATATTTTTCTTCATAAATCTCAAAACCCAGGTTAAAGTACATCTTGACTGCATAATATACTTAAAACCGTCCCCCTGTGCTCCTGTGCTTTTCTTGTGCTATTTCTTTCTGTTGATTGTTATACTGGATTGGATGGCATAAACCAGGGTCAATATCAATAAAACCAATACAATTAAAGAAGTCCATCCCCTTTTCAATACCACTTCCATTGCATTCAATAGAAAAATGATTCCGATCAGGAAAAATACTATTGCCGACTGACGGTAATATGGTTTTTTATCCATATTCTCTCTTTTTCTTCTGGAAGCATGAATATAGGCATTATTCAAAAGGAAGCCCTTCTCTTTAAAAGAAAAATAACTCATAATAAATGCCGCCATCGCTATAACAAAAAGAATTGCAGCTGTAACTTTTTCTGTCATATATACAGCCCCCTCCTAAACAGGTGGGAATAGCATCCCTTTCCTGCATTATAAAATGGGCCTGGCCAGTTCCTGTACTGCTCCTTATTTCTCAAATCAATTATACGCAGTAAATAACAGTCCCCGTACCAGGCCCAAACATCAAACAAACGAAAGTCTTTATATCCAATATCAGATACCCGGAAAGTCCCGGAATTTATTGTAAGATATTTAGTTGTAATTATTATACCACAGCAATTCTTACAAATAAACATAAAATTCTTTCTTTTTCAATATAATCAGTATATTTTTTGATATTTTTCTTACATTTCCACCACATCAGCAAATATAAAGAGCTAAATATACCGTACCCTGGAAATTAGATTTTAATAATTTATTTCTCACTAACATTTAGAGTCACTTTGCCACTAAAAGATGTTGCTTTTAAAGATATATAATGGCTTCCAGGTGTAATTGAAATCACTTTATTTTCCCATTCTTCTAAATTTAAAACCTGAGGTTTTTTACTACTATGATAATAAAGCACTTCTATATTCCCTTCTTCACTTTCTATATCCCAGGTAATCTGTAATTCATTATTTTCTCTATTAATATTTGTCCCTCCAAATAATACTTCCTCACCTGTAAAGTTATTGTATTTTACTTCATATGACCCAACATAAGTATCTATACCGAATTTCCTTTCGCCCTTTAGTTTCTTATCTTCAGTAAGGACTCTCTGTCCCATTACACCAATAAACTTATCATATTTTTCCAAAACAGTGTCCTTATCTATATTTCCCAGAAAACTACAACCAGTTAAAAATAATATTAAGGATACTACAATTACACAAAAACTTATCTTTCTCATACCTTCCATTACCACCCTTCCTGGATTTCGTCTTAGCCCATATTAATACTATCAATTTGTTTATCAATGTTACAAAATCACCACTATCCCTTCATTACCACCACATCAACAAATTTTCTCCTGGTAAAAATATAGAATAGACCATAGGCAATTATGAAAACCACAATACTGATTATAACCGGCCTTATCAGGCTATAATTCATAAGGTCACTCAATACCGAGATGGCAACCAGGCTATGGATTATTCCGGCTACTAAAGGCAATGCAAAGAACAGGCCAACCTGTTTTGAAACAGACTGGTGAATCTCCTGCTCTGTTGTCCCTATTTTCTTCAGTATCTCAAATTTGGCCCTATCCCTGAAAGATTCAGTCAATATCTTGAAGTAGATAATACTGCCTGTTGCAAAAACAAAGACCAGGAACAGAAAAGCCCCCAGGAAATACACTATCCCGACTAAATCATACATCATGGCACCGGCCATAAAGTAGGTATATAAGCCGGATTCTTCCGTTAATACCTCAGCTAGCCTGAAGGTTAAATCCCTTATCCCCTCCGGATTATCCAGGATGATACCATTAAACTGTTTCTCTTCATATTTAAGCCGCAATGCCTCATATTCCCTGTCATTGACTACAATAGCGGTATAGGGCAGCCCATTTCCGAAGAGGGGCACCTTTGCCTGCAGCTTTATTTCATAAACCTTATCCCCTACCTCTACTTCTTTTCTCTCCACCAGGTCCATCAGGACACCGGGCCTTTCTACATATATCACACCATCCTCCAGTTGGCCAGCCCTGGCCAGTATCTTCCCCCTATCCCTGACATTTAGAGCAGTTAACAAGCTCTCAAAGGTACTGGAATTTACCACTACAACCCCCGATTGGGGAACAATGAGGAAATCGGCCTGCTGCCGCAATTCAATGCTGCGGTTTGAATCCGCTATAATCTCCTCTACCCTTTCTATCTCTTCCTGTTCACTGGAAATAAAACTTATGGTATATGGAACCTCTATCCTGTGGTTTTCCGCCAAAAAATATTTAAGGGAACTTACTGTCCCAAATGAGGTGATGCACACGGTTATCAGAACCGCCACAGCAGCAAAGGTCCTGTAATTATCCTTGATCCTGAAGGCAATATTGGAGATACTTATAATATTTGTGCCCCTATACTGGATCTTTTTCCTATTGACCAGAAGCCTGACCAGCATGGGCATAAAGGAACCAAATAACCAGTAGGTACCTAGAATAACCAGGATTACCGACCAGAAAAGGGCAACAGCGAAACCGTATGACCCGTAATTTACAGCAATATAATACGCTATACCTATGGTTACTAATGATGCAAACCCCTTCAGATAATTGACTTTTGGCAGTTCCTCCGCCTTCCTCAGGGTATTCATCAAATCGATCAGATTGGTCCTGATGATTTCCAGATACCCCTTCAGGAAGCTGATAAAAAGGATTATCGAATAGGCAATAATGGTCTCTAGAATAGCCTTTTTGGAGATGAAAAAGTCAATCCTCATATTCAGCAAAGCTGCCCTGGCCAGCAGCATTAAAAACAGCTTGCTGAACAGAAGCCCGAGGAACAGGCCAATAAGCAGGGACATAATCCCCAATAACAGGCCTTCCAGGGCAAAGATAAAGGCCACCTTATAGTTATCAACCCCCATCAGGCCATACAGGCCTATCTCCTTCTTCCTGTAATTCAGAAAGAAGTTACTGGAATACATGATGAAGAATACCAGGAATAAGATCATCAGGATAGATGCAGTCATGGAGGTGCTCTCTATATACATGGATATATTCTTTACCTCCAGGAACTGGGGGTTATACCTCATGGATGTAAAGTTATAATAGGTTGCCACTGAAAAAACCATTGCCATCAGATATAGACCATAGGCCTTAAGGTTCCTCCTGAAATTCATTATGGTCAATTTAAAGGAGTACACCCACACCACCTCCCATGGTCCCCACGAAATCTATGATCCTCCTGAAGAATTCCTTCCGGTCAGAATCCCTGTCCAGCCTGGCATGGATTTTTCCATCCTTCAAGAAGAGTATCCTCTTACAGTAGCTGGCAGCAAAGGCATCATGGGTGACCATAATTATCGTTGTATTCAGCTCCTCATTCATCTTCAAAAGGCATTGCAATAACTCCTGGGAAGATTTAGAATCCAGTGCCCCTGTCGGCTCATCAGCAAAAACTATGGAGGGTGATGTAATGATTGCCCTGGCTGCGGCCACTCTCTGCTTCTGTCCTCCGGATAACTGATAGGGGTATTTCTTCAGATGCTCCTTCAGGCCAAAGAAATTGCCCAGGACTTCCACCTTCTCCCTTATTTCCTTCACATTGACATTGGATAGAGCCAGGGGCAGGGCGATATTATCCTCAACAGACATATTATCCAGCAGGTTAAAATCCTGGAAGATAAAACCGATGTTCTCCCTCCTGAAGATGGACAGCTCCCTGTTTTTCATATTTAGAATATCCCTGCCTTCAAAATAAATTTTACCTGATGTAGGCCTGTCTATAGTTGACAGGATATTCAACAGGGTTGTCTTACCGGCTCCAGACGGACCCATTATACCCAGGAACTCCCCCTTATAGACCTGCAGATCAATGCCGTCTATAGCTGGAAAAACCATCCCCCTGGAACCATATTCCTTCCTCAAATTTTCCGTCTCAAGTACTATTTCCACAGGATCCCCTCCTCCTTAATTTAAAAATTCTCTCCTATAACAGAGAGAATTTATCTTTTACCTATATTCTACTTCCCGGGATGACTTCATTCCATCACTTAAGGTGACAATAGGGCTTCCAAGGTTACATTTTTGTCACATTCAGATAATCCGATAGTTTATAGAAGATTACTCTGAATTCAGTATACCTGGAAACCTGAGAGGATACTTCGATATCAAAATTCAACTGATCAGCAATCTTTTTGGCTATATAAAGGCCCATACCGGTGGACCTGGCTGTCTTCCTGCCATTCTCCCCAGTAAATCCCCTGTCAAATATCCTGCCAATATCCTTTGCCGGTATGCCCATCCCGTTATCCCAGATGCTGAGTATTACCTTTTCATCTGTTTCCTTCCCATGGATTTTAATTATCCCATAGTTATCTACATATTTACAGGCATTATTGACTATCTGCTCGATCACATAATAGGCCCATTTCCTGTCGGTGAGGATATTGAAATCCAGTTCACCCAGTTCCAGTTCAATCTTTCTGGCTATAAATGAATTCATATTATTCTTAATCACATTCCTGACCAGGCTGCCCAAATTCACTTCTTCCACCGTGAAATCCTGGCTGTAACTGGAGGCCCTGCTCATATGCAGCACCTGGTTTACCAGGAAATTAATCCTTTCCGTCTCGTGTATTAACTCCATGGCTAAATCATCAAGTTCCTCTTCCTCCAGCTTACCGGCAATGAGCTCACAGACAGACAGGGGTATCTTGATTTCATGTACCCATTTAGTTATATAATCATCTATTTCTGCCAGATTCCTTTTCAGCCCCTCTGTCTCCTGCAATTTTTCCCTGTTCTTTAAATCAATGATCTCCCTGATCAGTACCTGCTCCAGCCTGTTACCCTCCGGAGCCAGGTTGTCTATATTCCCCCCCAGTTCAACAACCCTTAGCAATTCACCATAGCTATTCCTCCACTTTGTATAATCAATGGCTAAAAATATCAGAAGTAAAAAGAGGAAAAGTAAATTCAGGTAGAGGATATCCTGTAATGCTCTGTTTAAATCCGTACTACTGAACAATATTAAATCAATTATGAAAAGCATCAGGAAGAAAAAGAGGATTAATCCGGCCGAATCTCTTAAATAATATTTCAATAATTTCATGGTATCATATACCCCTGTGCCTTTTTAGTAACGATAAAATCCTTTAGCCCAATATCCTCTAATTTCTTCCTGAGCCTGTTCACATTTACAGTCAATGTATTCTCACTGATGAAGTATTCACTCTCCCAGAGGGCCCTCATGAGCCTTTCCCTGGATACTATCTTCCCCCTATTTCTCATTAGAAGCTGCAGTATTTTAAACTCATTCCTGGTAAGCTCTATACTCCTTCCGGCATAGGCCAGGGTGGCA
>JANWJZ010000058.1 GCA_025451675.1 Halanaerobiales bacterium
ACATTTCTGGCCACATAAAAACCTATTAATAGCAGCAAAATGATATTTTGCCCCAGAAATATTTTGCTTAATTTGGCTTCTTCCAGTCTGAAAAGAATACTGGAAAATAAAGCAAAGATTACAGTAAAAATCAGCATTATGATTATACCCAGCAGGACTCCCTTAAAAATTACAAAGCTATTGATGACACTTTCATTATTTTTATACTCAGGCATAAGATAATCCCTCCTTTAATACTTATATATTATCATGAGGAGGGATTAATGATTTGAATCTGGATTATTTTAAAAATCTATCTCGGGCCAGTTATTTATCAGTTCTACATGATCAAGCTGCAATTTGAGGGGGGTAATGGCGATATAATCGTTCTCTATTGCCCAGATATCTGTGTTTTCATGGCCTTTTCTCCCACTGCCGCCCGTTAACCAGTAATACTTTCTACCTGAAGGATCCAGCCTTTCCTCAAAGGTATCCTCATAGAGGCTGGTTCCTAACCCGCAGATCTTAACACCCTTGATTTCTCTTCTGTCCAGATCAGGGACATTGATGTTTAATAATAGTCTTTCCTTAAATCTGGAAAGATCCTGTTTCTCAATAAAATCAGCAATGAATTCAGCGGCAGTGTAAAAATTGTACTTTTTATTACTGGCCAGGGATATAGCTATTGAATTATATCCCATCATCCAGCCTTCAATGGCAGCAGAAACTGTCCCGGAATATAAAACATCATAGCCAAGATTTGAGCCATTATTGATACCGGAGATTAATAAATCAGGCTTATAATCTACTAATTTTTCTAATCCCAGTTTTACACAATCCGCTGGAGTACCTGTAACTTTATAGGCAGTAATATTATCAAATATTTCAACTTCATGAGCGCGTATCGGATCAAGTATAGTAATGGAATGACCAGTGGCACTTCTTTCCCGGTCAGGAGCAACTATAAAAATCTGATGACCAGCTTTTTGCAGGACTTCAGCTAAAATTCTAATCCCTTCAGCATGTATCCCATCATCATTTGTTAAAAATATTTTCATAGAATCACCTTCATATTTAATTTGTCCACAAAATTAATTCTTATTAGTATATTGTTAATGAATATTATATTATTATTAGCTTTTAAAAAATAATATTAAAAAAGTCCATATTGGAGAGGAAAAAGCAGAAATATGACGAATTAACATTCTATTTTGCCCAGATAGCGTAAAATCGTTTTGACCAATTGAAGATTTTAAGGTATACTAAGACTTGTCGTGGCTGAGGTCAGCCAGCAAGTTAAGCACGCGCCCTCATCGTCTAGTGGTCCAGGACACCAGGTTTTCATCCTGGCGGCAGGGGTTCAAATCCCCTTGAGGGTGCCATTTTTTTTTGGAGGGATGCCCGAGCGGCCAAAGGGAGCAGACTGTAAATCTGCCGGCGGATGCCTTCGAAGGTTCGAATCCTTCTCCCTCCACCAGAATTAAAAATTTTATATAAAATCCGGTCATCTGAGTGACCGGATTTTTTTAATCTATTATTTTCTCAATTACCTCTCCTCGCTGGCCCCAGGGACCAAAAAGCTGATTATCTTTTTTCACCTGTACACCTGCTGCATTTCCAATTTTCATGGAAATATTGTCTTTGTATGATATCTCCCTCTGGTCTCCTTTATCCATTATGCCTTCAAAGATTTTTTCTCCATCAGCATAGACCTGCAACCAACTTCTCTCAGTTATGATAATTTCCAGATTTTTTAGGGTTTCGTTTACAGCAAGATTGGAATTATCTTCGTTTAAATCTGTAAAATTTTCCTCCTGGCTATTATAGTTTTCCTCTACCTGTAGATTATTTTCTATATCAGGAAAGTCATATTGATTTATCGGACTGTCTATCTGGAAATTTTTATCAATAGGTTGACTTACTTCCATTTCATTCATTGAATTATTTAAGAGACCTATATTATAGATGAGTATCACCAGTATTAAAGCGATGATTAGAACTATTATGATACTAAGCAGGGTTTTATTTTGAAATAAACCCTGGCCTCCTTTATTGTTTTCTTCCTCTATTTCTTCTTCTTCCTGTAATTTTCTCTCTTCTTCTATCAATCTTTTATATTCTTCAACCAATTCTTCTCCATCAAGTCCCAGGTGATTCCCATAACTCTTAATAAAGGCCCTTACATATGCTTCTCCGGGAATTACATCAAAATCATTGTTTTCCAGTGCTTCAAGATATTTTTCTCTGATCTTGATAGCATCCTGGATCTCCTGAAATGATAAACCTTTCTTCTCTCTTGCCTCTTTTAATTTTTCACCAATTGTCATCTTTCCCCCTCCTTTTGACACCCGCTCTTAATCTTCTTTAATCAATAAAATCATTATTAGATTTCTGCAGTATCTGTATCTACCTGCCTTTCCTTTAGAAACTCTTCCAGTTCTTCTTTTGAGATTAAAACCTCTCTGGCTTTGCTTCCTGCATATGGTCCAACAATCCCATCCTCTTCCATCATATCAATCATTCTTGCAGCCCTGCTATGGCCTATACGTAATTTTCTCTGTAACATTGAGATGGAAGCCCGGTGATTGACCACCACCAATTTTACAGCCTCGTAATATAATTCATCCCTTTCTTCATCAGAATCCAGGTCGAGCTTCGGATCATTTATATCTTCAATATCAAAGATATAATCAGGATTAGCCTGATTTTTAACAAAATCAACTATGGCAGAGATTTCGTCATTATCGATAAAGGCACCCTGGACACGCTGGGGTTTTGGGCTCCCTGTTGGATAAAAGAGCATATCTCCTTTTCCCAGTAATTTTTCCGCCCCTCCCATGTCCAGAATCGTCCTTGAATCTGTCTGCGAAGAAACAGCGAAGGAAATACGGCTCGGTATATTGGCTTTGATTAAACCTGTAATTACATCAACTGAGGGGCGTTGTGTGGCCAGTATTAGATGAATTCCTGCTGCCCTGGCCATCTGGGCCAGCCTGCAGATGCTTTCTTCTACTTCATTGGCAGAAACCATCATTAAATCAGATAATTCATCAACGATGACCACTATATAGGGAAGCCTTTCATTTTCAGGCACTTTATTATTATAGGATTCGATACCCCTTGTCCCGGTTTCGGAGAATAAATCATAACGTTCTTCCATCTCTTTAACAACCAGCTTCAAAACAGCAGCTGCCTTTTTGGGGTCTGTAACTACAGGAGCAAATAAGTGGGGCAGGCCCTGATAAAGACTCAGTTCTACCTTTTTGGGATCGATTAATATCAGTTTAACTTCATCCGGAGTAGCTTTATAAAGAATACTGGTGATAATGGTATTTATACAGACGCTTTTGCCTGAACCAGTTGCTCCAGCCACCAGTAAATGGGGCATGTCCGTTAAATCGGCCACTACAGGTTTTCCATCAATACCCATCCCGAGGGCAAGAGGGATTCCGGCCCGGGATCTGGTAAATTCCCTGGAAGCGATTATATCTTTCAGGCCGACAGTGATATTTTTCATATGAGGGACTTCTACTCCTACAGCGGCTTTGCCAGGTATAGGGGCTTCAATCCGGACACCTGGTGCGGCCAGCGCCAGGGCGATATCATCAGCCAGGCTGACTATCCTGCTTACCTTGACACCACTGGCTGGTTGTAATTCATATCTGGTTATTGTCGGGCCGTGGTTTACTTTAATGACTTTAGCATTAACACCAAAACTTTGCAAGGTTTCTTCCAGTAAACTGGACTTATTTCCCGGTTTTTCCCGGTCCTTTTTGGTATCCTTTAAAAATTTTAGACCTGGCAGCCTGTATTTATTTAAATTACTATCTTCTTCATTTTTACTTTTTGCTAATGAATATTCACTGATTATTACAGCATTGTCAGTGGACTCATTTTTTTTATTATCCTCTACATATAGTTCCCTTTCAATAAGGCCCTGCTTCTCTTCAACATTATCCTCATAGTCATTTTCTTCTTCATAATCATCGATTTCTTCATATTCTGAAATATCGATTACGGGTAGATTATCTTCAATTTTTTTTGTTTTCTTTTTCTTTTCCTGAAAGTAGCTGGAGGCCTCTTTAAAGAATTCTTTAATTTTTGCAAAAAGGGAAATCAAGAAAATATTTGCCCATAAGAGGACACCGATTAGAAGGAATGCTATTAATATCACATATGCCCCTATATAACCAAATAATTTAAGGGATAACCAGGAGATAGCCCCGGCAATAAGTCCGGCTCCCTGGCCTTGTAAGGCATTTTCCAGCGGAAATTCAGAATACTTGTAAGTATGTATAATTGCTAAGAAAGAGAAAAAAGCCAGGAGAAAACCTATTAACCTGATATTAAACTGAAAACCCTTTAATCTGATTAGAGTAATACCCCAGATTAACAATAGTATTGGTATAATATAGGAGCCATAGCCAAATATATAAAAATAAAATCGGGCTAATTCCCTGCCAACCAGACCGGCTGTATCGGTAAATAAGGAAATGGCACTGAGGAGGGCAAAAGCGATAATCAGTATTCCCAATATTTCATTTTTCCTTTTTTCTATAAATTCCTTATCTATTGATAAGTCTTCTCTATCCTTTTCAGCAGCTTTCTCTTTTCCTTTTTCTTTTCTCGCCATCTTTTTCACCTCATCCAATATCCACAGTAACTTTATTTATTAAATCCCTATAATTACTTCTCCACCAAATATAATATTCCTGCCTCAAATCAAGGCAATTCTTCTTTTCCCTCCAGCCAACTAATAAAAGTATTAAGAAAAGGCAGGATTATAAGTGTATTATATATATTAAAAAAAGTCTGGGCATTGGCTATCTGTCTGGTTAACTCCTGGCTGGAAGAACGGACAATGTTTTCAAATATGAAATAGAAAGGGATAAGGGCAGCAACACCCAGAAGATTAAAGAAAAAATGTCCCCTGGCCAGTTTTTGTGAAATAGGACCGGAGTTTATGCTGGCCAGAAAGGCGGTAAAGCAGGTACCCAGATTACTGCCCAGGATTAAAGCTATCGCCGTCCTCAAATTTATCAGCCTATTAAAGGCAAGGCCAATAACAACTCCTGTCAAGGCACTACTGCTCTGAATAATGGCTGTAGTAATGGTCCCGGTCAATATACCCAGGTAGATATTTTTTGAGGAATATTGTAAGATCCTTTCAATAAGCTGTCTTTTTTCTGGTGATTCAAAGAAAACTGTCATCAGGATTAAACCTGCAAATACTATACCAAAGAATAAAATACTATTCCCGATATAAAAAAGGGTTCTTTTCCTGCCAAATATACCTATGAGTACTATGGCCAGACCCAGGACAATAAGATGGAGATAATAATTGACTATAGGAAAAGTAAGAATCTGGCCAGTTACTGTAGTACCTATATTGGCTCCAATCATAATCCCGATGGCAGGCTTTAAAGATATAGCCCCCGCTTCGATTAAACCGATCAGGATGACAGATACTGCACTGCTGCTCTGCATAATGGCCGTTATTATTATACCTATAATAATGGAAAGATATAAATGTTTATCAAGGGAAACGATCAGGCTCTTTAATCTGTCATTTACCAGGCTTTTAATGGCCCATTTACTACCTTCCAGTCCCCCCAGAAATAACAAAAGGCCAGAGATAAAAATAAGCATAGCTATATTTTCCTTTCTATTCGTCTTTAAAATATAACTATGCCTCTCTTTCCTATTTTAGCATTTGTTTTAATAATAAAAAACAGATTTCAGGATTGAGCCTGGCTGTAATTCCGGCCGGAGATAATCCTGGGGATCTGATGAAATAATTTTTGCTATCTTTCTTTCATCCTTTCCTGATCTTTCAACCAGTAAAGTTAGTCCATTACTGAAATTAACTTCTTCATATTCTGGAACAAAATCATCATAATCTTCCAGGATCATTTCCAGGGGATAGATGGAATAATTGAGCATTTATTGTTTCACCTCTTCCCTACTCCTGACTAAAGACCTCAGTTTGGCCAGGGCTGCATTCAGGCCCCCCACTTCATCTACTAACCCAAGTTCCACCGCCTCCTTACCGATCAAAACTGTTCCAACATCCCTGACCAATTCTCCTGTACGGAACATTAATTCCCTGAATTTTTCTTCAGAGATTCTCGAATGGGTACTGACAAATTTAATAATCCTGTCCTGCATTTTATCCAGGTAATCGTAGGTCTGGGGAACACCGATTACCAGGCCTGTTAACCTGATCGGATGAATGGTCATACTGGCAGTAGAGGCAATAAAGGAATAATCTGTAGCGACAGCAATGGGGACACCGATACTGTGTCCGCCCCCCAGAACCAGGGATACTGTCGGTGTATTCATGCTGCTGATCATCTCGGAAATAGCCAGGCCTGCCTCTATATCCCCGCCAACAGTATTTAATATAATCAAAAGCCCTTTTATATTGGGATTTTCTTCAATGGCCACCAGTTGTGGGATTATATGTTCGTATTTTGTTGTTTTATTTTTAGGTGGCAAAACCATATGGCCTTCAATTTGACCGATTATCGGCAGGATATGTATATCATTCTTTGCTTCTGTGGGAGGGGAACTTTCACCCAGTTGCCTGATCGATTCTATGGTTTTAGCAGTTTCTGGCATCTCTTTTTCCTTATTCCCCTGTGCCAGAAAATAAAACTGATTAGAATCCATTTGAGATCACTCCCTGAGTTATTTTCAGAGAATAGTATTGGCATCTTTCATTCCCTTTATACATAAAAAGGCAGTCAGTAATAACTGACTGCCTTTTCTTAAACCTGCATTATGATTGGAAGGATCATTGGATTTCTTTTTGTCTTTTTGTAGATATATTCATTCAGTGTTTCACGGATTTGATTTTTTAGTATTGACCATTCGGTTACTCTGTTGTTTTCACATTCTTTCAGTTTTTCTTCCAGTCTGGAAGTTAATTCTGCAATCAATTCTTCAGATTCTCTTATATAGACAAAACCACGGGTAACAATATCAGGTCCTGACAGGATTTTTCCATGACTGTCGATGGTTAAGACTACGATAATTATTCCGTCTTCTGATAGAAGTTTACGATCACGGAGAACAATATTTCCAACATCGCCTACACCTAGACCATCTACATAGATACTGCCAGCCTGTACGCTGCCGCCTTTTTTAACCTGTTTTTCGGTAAAGACAATCCGGTCTCCGATTTCGGCAATATAGATGTTCTTTTCCGGTATCCCTACTTCCCTGGCCAGTGCAGCATGGCGGATTAAGTGCCTGTACTCACCATGGGTAGGAACAAAATACTTTGGTTTTACCAGGTTTAACATCAGTTTTAATTCTTCCTGGCTGGCATGTCCGGATACATGAACACCGGATATATCTTCATAGATAACCTCGGCACCCTTTTTATAGAGCTGGTTAATGGTTTCACCGATAAAACGTTCATTACCCGGGATTGCTGAAGCGGAGATAAGTACTGTATCTCCCTTCCGTATATTGATATGATGATGGTCTCCTCTGGCCATCCTGGTAAGTGCAGCCATTGGTTCACCCTGGCTGCCGGTTGTCAATAAAACGATTTCATGATCAGGGTAATTGTCACAGTTTTTAATGTTAATGATCATGTCATCCGGAATTGTCAGATAACCCAGATTCCTGGCAATTTCAATATTGTTGATCATGCTTCTACCGGTCAGGGCAATTTTTCTATTATATTTAAAGGCTGAATTAATAATCTGTTGAACCCTGTGAATGTTTGAAGCAAATGTAGCTACAATAATCCTTTTTTTTGCGGCCCTGAAAACCTCTTCAATAGTATGGCCAACGACACTCTCGGATAAAGTGTAACCTTCCCTTTCCACATTGGTACTGTCCGAGAATAAAGCCAGAACACCGGGTTTAGAATCGCCAAGTTCAGCTAATTTATGGAAATCAGCTACTTCACCATCAATAGGTGTCTGGTCAAACTTAAAGTCACTGGCATAAATTATTGCACCTAAAGGTGTGTGAATAGCCAGGGCACAGGTATCCGCGATACTGTGATTAACCCTGATAAAATCCACCTTAATTTTACCAATACGAACCGAACTACCAGGATTAACGACCTTTAAACGGGTTCCTTTCAGCAGGCGATGCTCCTTCAGTTTTCCTTCCAGTAAGCCCAGCGTTAATCTGGTACTATATACTGGAACATTGATTTCCCGAAGTAGGTAAGGTAAAGCGCCAATATGATCCTCATGTCCGTGGGTTAAAGCAATACCTTTAACCCTATCTTTATTTTCCCTTATATAAGTAAAATCCGGTATTACCAGATCAATACCTAACAATTCATCTTCCGGGAACATAACTCCGGCATCGATAATAAGGATCTCGTCACCTACTTCAACTACCATCATGTTTTTACCGATTTCTCCCATTCCGCCTAAGGGAATTACTGATACTTCATTATTGTTGTTAATGTTATTATTATTGTTGTTATTGTTATTTTTATTGTTATTCTTATTTCTTTTTGCCATTAAATAAAAAAAGACACCTCCATTAAATCCGTGCATTATATATCATACCAAATGATCATTCCAATAATCCGTTCATTTACCCGTTAGCTTTATTATATCCTTTAATATTGTAAAAGACAAGTCCCCACTTAAAAAAGAAGTATTAAAGGAGTTCATACTCCCTTAATACTTCAGTAAGTCTTTCTTTCTCTTTTTCGTTCATTTCAACCAGAGGCCCTCTTACTTTACCAACTTCAATACCAATAAGATTAAGGGCAGCTTTAACAGGGATTGGATTAGTAGTCATAAAAAGGGCTTCAAATAATTTACCCAGTTTCTTATTCATCCTGATGGCTTCTTCAAGATTATTGTTTTTGAAATCAGTGATCATTTTCTTAATTTCCTTGCCCACCAGATGGGCAGCAACACTGACAACCCCCATTCCGCCAACCGATAAAACCGGTAAAGTCAGGCTGTCGTCACCACTGTAAACCAGGAAATCATCGGGAAGCAGTCTGGTTAGTTTAGATACCTGGTTTAAATCCCCGCTGGATTCTTTTACTGCTACAATATTATCAATTTTAGCTAATTCCAGCATGGTCTCCACTTCAATATTTCTCGCTGTCCGTCCAGGGATATTGTACAGCATGATAGGGAGGCTGGTACTTTCAGCAATGGCTTTAAAATGATAATAAAGGCCAGACTGGGGTGGTTTATTGTAATAGGGAGTAACCAGCAAAAGACCGTCCACACCTATTTCTTCAGCCATTTTCGTTAATCTAATGCTTTCTGCCGTGGAATATGAACCGGTCCCGGCCACAATTACTGCCCTATCCCCCACCTCATCTACAACTGCTTCCAATAATTTCACCTTTTCTTCATAGGTCAGGGTAGGGGATTCTCCTGTTGTACCCAGGACAACCAGGCCATCTGAACCGTTATCTACCAGATATGTGGCTAATTCCCTTGCTTTCTCTAAGTCCAGTTCCAGCTTATCATCAAAGGGGGTAACCATTGCCGTCAATAATTCACCGAAACTATCCATTTAATCACCTCTTTATTGATTTAATTCAAATATTTTGTGAAGTGCATTAAGGGCTTCTTTTTCTTTTTCCCGATTCACTAAACAGGAAATAGTTGTATGGGAATCGGTTGTCTGGTAAATTTTTATCTTCTCATTATTCAGGGCTTCCACTACCTTTGCCATAACTCCCGGACGGCCGGTCATTCCGCCACCAACGACAGAGACCTTGACCAGATCTTCCCTTAATTCATAACTGAATTTTTGATCCTGCAGGATATTAAGTACCTTCTCTCTATTTTTGCTATCAATTATAAAAGAACTGGCCTCAGGCCGGATATTAATGAAATCAACACTGATACCATTCTCCGCCAGTAATTTAAAAACCTTTAATCCGGTGGCATATTCGGCAGGTTTTTCTGGTGTAATTTTTATAAAGATAATATTACGGCGGCTGGTTACTCCGGTAACGGGCCTGTCACCCTTAATACTGCGCATACCATTGCTATTGATTAATGTTCCGGGCCCATCATGGAAAGTAGACTTAATCTTGATTGGTATTCCTTCCGCCATGGCTATTTCTGCTGCCCGGGGATGGATTACCCTGGCCCCCTGATAGGCCAGTTCACAGACCTCATTATAACTGACTACTTCCAGAATACGGGCAGATTCCACCATGCCAGGGTCTGCAGTCATTACACCGGCAACATCTGTATATATTTCAATATATAAAGCACCGATGGCAGCGGCAATGACACTGGCTGTAGTATCACTGCCACCTCTGCCAAGGGTGGTGATATCACCATCTGCTGTAATGCCCTGAAAACCGGCTATAACAGGGATTTTCCCTTCCATTAAGGCTTTATTGACTTTTTCCGGTATAACCTTTTCGATTTCCGCCTCACCAAAATTGTCATCTGTATAGATTCCTGCCTGCGCTCCTGTCAGGGCAATGGCACTGATATTGTGTTTCTTCAGGGTCTGAACCAGTACGATTGTAGAAATAATCTCCCCACAGGACATCAGGAGATCTTTCTCCCGTTTATCTATATCGGGATGAATTTCACTGGCCAGTTGAATTAAGGTATCCGTAGCATAGGGTTCACCCAGTCTGCCCATGGCAGAAACGACCACTGCAGGTTTGTAACCATTATCTATAGCTTTCTTTATATGTTTTACTACCATTTCCCTTTTTTCTGCTGTATTAAGAGAACTTCCACCAAATTTCTGTACTATTTTTTTCATATAAACCTCCTGTATAACAGGCGAATTAAAATTATAATCTATTTTATCATAATCCGTTATCTAATACAATCAAATCCCCCTATATTCTATCAATACCGGTTGTATCTGTTTACTCTGCAAGGCATATTCTGCGGCTTTTTTAATCAGGTCAAACCTGGCAACCAATGAATTCTTTTTTTCCATTGGATTATCCTGCCCGAAAGGAACAAAATATACATTTTTAGTATTTAATAAAATACCTAAATTTTTTGCATTCAAACCAAGCCCGTCATTTGTGGCTATAGCTATTAAAAGCGGTCTTTCATTTCGGAGATGAGCTTTTGCTGCCATCACTACCGTTTCATCGATTATACCATTGGCAATCTTGGCCAGAGTATTTCCAGTACAGGGAGCAATAATTATTAAGTCCAGCATTTTTTTCGGGCCGATGGGTTCAGCTTTGACGATGGTATCTATGATATCATTTCCGCTGATTTCTTTTATTTTATCAAGCCATTCCCTGGCGGTACCATATTTAGTATCAAAATTCCTGATGGGTTCTGAGACTATGGGAATAAGCTCTGCTCCAGCCTTAACTAACTCCTCCATGGCCAATATTGTTTTGTCCAGAGTGCAAAAAGAACCAGTAATGGCATAGCCTATTTTCTTTCCCTGTAAAACCATAATAATTCACCTCCTTAAAAGGAACCGGTTAAATATCAGAAATACCCATTAATTATGTCTGGAATAAGTTCAGCAAGGATTTTCCCGGCTGTTACAGGCGCTGTTTTTCCCGGTAAACCGGGTGCCAGTATTGCCTTTATACCTTTTTCCCTGGCGGCTGTAAAATCAGTTCCGCCAGGAGCAGAAGCCAGATCAATGATTAAGGCATCTTCCTTTAAAAGGGCTATGGACTCTCTATCTATAATCAAAGCCGGTACAGTATTAAATAAGATATCCATTTCTGGCAGATGTTCAGCCAGTGTATCATAAGTAAGCATCTTTATGCCCAGATCCTTTCCCCTGGCTATGGCCGCTTTATTTCTTGTTACCCCATAAGTATTTGCACCCAATAGCTTTAATCTCCAGGCCAGGCTCAGGCCGGTTTTACCCAGGCCATAAACCAGTACATTGCTATCGGCAATAGTGATATCTGTCTCCTCTATGGCAATTTTGATGGCCGCTTCAGCAGTTGGTACAGCATTCAGTATGGCCAATTCATCCAGACGGGAAAGTTCGATATAATTGATACCCTTATCCTCCAGAAGTTTTTTCAAATCAGGAAGGACAAAACCGATCAGGAATAAGGCTTCTTTTTTCATTAGATTAAAAAATTCAGAATTCAATTGAATTCTCTCTTCGACAAAGGTATTTTTCAAAAAGCCTTCTTCATCCGTACTGGTCATTGGGGCAATAACTATATCCGCATCCTTAATAACTTTTTCTATATCACTGGAGATAAAAAGCCCGGGCCCCTTTAAAGGACGATCTGACAGGACCGACAGCTTATAACCCTTTTCGGCTAGATTCTCCACCAGGACCTCTTCCCTGCGATCTCCACCAATTACTGCAATCTTAATTTTCCTTCCTCCTCCCAACAATAAGCTAAAAAATTATACAGTACAGTATATGTATTTCGACAGGAGGAAGTGAAAAATAATTATACCGGTTCTCTTTTAAGGAATAAATATCTTAATCAAGCAGATGTTCCAGTCCATAAACCAGGCCGGAGATATCAGCAATCCTGTCCAGAGCCAGTTTTACACCAGGCATGAAAGATTTCCTGTTATAAGAATCATGCCTTATTAAAAGGGTCTGCCCCTCTCCACCAAAAATTACTTCCTGATGGGCAACAAGGCCTGGCAGCCTTACACTATGTATCTTTACTCCCTCTGCATCTGCACCCCTGGCACCACTGAGTTTTTCTATTTCTTCTTTTTCAGAGCCTCTATCCTCTTTCCGGTTTTTATTGATCAATTCAGCTGTTTTTATGGCTGTACCGGAGGGAGAATCCAGTTTCTGGTCATGATGTAATTCGATTATTTCCACAGCGGGAAAATATCTGGCTGCTTCTGCAGCAAAGCGCATCATCAATACTGCACCAAGGGCAAAATTGGGGGCAATCAGGATATTGGCCTTATTTTCCCTGGCCATTTTCTCTATAATTTCCAGGTCTACCTCTGTTATCCCCGTTGTCCCGACTATCATATTTACTCCATTACTCAGGCCAATCCTTATATTTTCCATAACCACTGTTGGTGTTGTAAAATCAATTATTACTTCCGGCCTTGTTTCCCTGATTAATCCTTCCAGATCATCTTTTATTATTAACTTTTCAGCATCCAGTGCCAACAGTTCCATTATATTCTTCCCCACATTAATCCGGTCACAAACTCCTACCAGTATATCTTCTCTTTCCAGTACTATTGTTTTTACTACTTCCTGGCCCATCCTGCCACAGGCCCCATTGACAATAATCCTTTTTTTCATTCTCAATACTCCTTCCTTCTTACTGAAAATCAATAAATCTATATTTAATTATAACATTATTTTACCGGCTGTCCATAAATCCCCTGGAAACAGAATAAAATATTGCAGGCTTACGCAGAATAAAGGATAGAAAAATAAGGAGGAGGCTAAAATGAGCAATAATTATAAAAAGAGAATAGCCTATTTCTGCATGGAATACGGACTTGATCAGAGATTACCCCTTTATGCAGGCGGTCTGGGTATCCTGGCCGGTGATTATCTCAAAGCTGCCTATGACCTGGATCTCCCGGTTGTGGCTATCGGTATCCTCTGGTGGCAGGATTATACTAAGCAACTGATCGGCCCTGATGGATATCCCTATGACACCTATCCGGTTCATGATTTCAGTTTCCTTGAAGATACAGGTAAAAGGGTTACCGTACAGATTAGCGGTGAGGATGTAGAATGTAGGATTTTCAGGGCAAATCAATTCAATAATAAAGACCTTTATCTGCTGCATACAGGTAAACCAGGGACTAAATATGGCTGGATAACCGATAAATTGTACTCTGGCAATAACTATGACCGGATCGCTCAGGAAATAGTACTGGGAATTGGCGGCATCAGGGCCTTAAGGGAATTAGGTATAGAGGTAGACCTGTATCATTTCAATGAAGGGCATGCCGCATTCGCCGGACTGGAATTAATCCGGGAGAAGATGGAAAATGAAAATAAAATATTTGAGCTGGCTCTCGAAGAAACCAGAAAAGAGGTTATCTTTACAACCCATACTCCGGTTCCGGCAGGAAATGAAGCCCATGACCTGGGCCTTCTGATGGAAATAGGTGCAAATAATGGTTTAAGTTACGAACAATTAAAAAGGATCGGCGGCGATCCCTTTAACATGACTGCGGCCTGTTTAAGGATGTCCTATCTGGCCAATGCTGTTTCCAGATTACATGGTGAAACAGCACGAAAAATGTGGGGACATCTCGATAATGCGGCTAAAATCATCTCTATAACCAATGGTATACATAGAAACACCTGGCAGAACAAAGAAATAGCAGAGGCCTATGAAAATAATGATGACAATGAACTGTGGGCTGCTCACCTGAAGGCAAAAAAGAGACTGGTAGATTTTATAGCCAGTAGGACCGATGCCAGGCTGGATCCGGAAAAGCTGATTATCGGTTTTGCCAGGAGGGCTGCACCCTATAAGCGCAGTGAATTAATTTTCCGGGATACAGAACAGATTGACGATCTACTGAAAAATAGTAAAATCCAGCTTGTTTTTTCCGGCAAAGCCCATCCCAATGATCATTATGGAAAGGACATCGTGGCTACCCTGGTGAAGATGGACCGGAAGTATAAGAATAGTGTTGTTTTCCTGGAAAACTATGACATGGAGATAGCCTCCTATCTCATTCCAGGGGTAGATGTCTGGCTAAATAACCCCAAAAGGCCTATGGAAGCCAGCGGAACTTCCGGGATGAAAGCAGCCATGAATGGTGTCCTCAATTTAAGTGTCCTGGATGGCTGGGTAGCTGAAGGCCCCACCCATAATGTCAGTGGCTGGATCCTGGATATGGTCTTCGCCGATCTGGATGAAAAACTGGATGAGGATGAAAAGGATTTACAGGCATTATATAAGATTTTGCGGGAAGAGGTTATACCCATATATTACAATGACCGGGAAAGGTGGATCAGGATGATGAAGGCCAGTATTAAAATGGCCCAATACCAATTCTCCGCCCGGAGGATGTTAATCGATTATTATGAGAAAATGTACAATGAGTTACCTGAGCTATATGAAGACACAGAGAAAAAACTCATAGTGGAACGCCATGAAGACAAAGTTACTGTGCTGATCAGGTAAAATAAAAGGGACAGTAATATCAAAACTGTCCCTTTTATTGTCTTTTCTAATATTAGCCATTATTCTTTATTAGCCGGTGGTAAGGGCCCGTAGTATTGATAAAACTGACACTCTATCCCTCCGTTATAGAGTTTTCTCCGTTTACTGGCTCTCTTCCCGAATAGCCTTTCAAAATCCGGATGGGAAGTCAGGATATAGAAGGACCAGGTATCCTGTGGCAATAGTTTTCTGCCCATTAAACGATAAAGCTTTTCCACCTCTTTTCTATCCGAGAGCCTTTCCCCATAGGGAGGATTTGTAATAATACAGACATATTTACGGCTGGATTGGAAATCTTCAAAGGAAGCAGTCTGGAAATGGATACAATCATCCACTCCAGCTTTCTTTGCATGATGTCTGGCTATCTTTATTACCTGTGGGTCAATATCGCTGCCCATAAGGAGACGAAAGCCAGGATCATCTATTTCCAGTGCCTTCGCTTCTGCCCGGGCTTCCTGCCAGATTTTCTTGCCCAGTTGAGGCCATTCCTCAGCAACAAACCGTCTCTGGATACCTGGGGCAATATTCCTGCCCATCAGTGCTGCCTCTACGGGAATTGTACCGGAACCACAGAAAGGGTCAATAAGGATCCGGTCCGGCTGCCAGCGGCTTAAATAGAGAATGGCTGCCGCCAGGGTTTCCTGCAAGGGAGCCTCAGCAGAGAGCTCCCTATAACCGCGTTTATGTAAACCCTCTCCACTCGTATTGATACTTAAAGTAATCCTGTCCTTATAAAGAGCAAAGTAAACCGGGTATAGCGGACCGTCCTCCTCAAACCAATCCTTCCTGTATTTATCCTTTAGTCTATCTACAATGGCCTTTTTGATAATCGATTGGCAGGCCGGGACACTATGTAAAACTGATTTAACCGATTTGCCGGTAACAGGGAAATTGGCATTTACAGGCAGCCACTCTTCCCAGGGTAGATTTCTGGTGTTATCATAAAGCTCATCAAAATCCCTGGCCGGAAATTCACCCATTTTTAAGAAAACCCGTTCGGCACATCTTAACCAGAGGTTGGCTTTCGCCAGGCCATAGAAATCAGCCCGGAAAGAGATCTGGCCATTTTCTACATTAATTATTTCAAACCCCAGCTTCCATAGCTCATCTTTAACAATGGATTCGAGGCCAAAAGTACTGCTAGCTATTAGTTCCAACAAGGCAATATATATCTCCTTTCTCCATGTTATTCTTTAACCAAAATACTACTCCCGACATATAGTAAATAAAAATATACTCTTGATGGGGGTAATCCAATGAAATATCTATTGATCACAGGAATTGCTTTTTTATCAGAATCCATTGATTCCTCTCTGGGGATGGGCTATGGGACATTATTGACGCCTATCCTGATCCTGATGGGCTATGAACCACTGGAAATCGTACCCTTAATCCTCTTCTCCGAATTCATCACCGGACTCCTGGCTGCTACCATGCACCATAAAAAGGGCAATGTAAATTTCCAGAAAGACAGCATTGAATTTAAAACAGCGGCAATACTGACAGCCTGCAGCATATTGGGGACAGTGGCTGCTTCCTATCTGGCTATCACCCTGAATAAGGAGATTGTGAAGCTCTACATAGCTATCCTTTTAATCGTCATCGGCTTTACCAGCTTTATTGGCTTCAAAAAGAAACATAACTTCAGCTGGAATAAGGTATTGGGTCTGGGCCTCCTGGCCTCCTTTAATAAAGGTATCAGCGGTGGTGCCTATGGGCCGCTGGTAACCGGTGGCCAGATACTCTCCGGTATCAGGAGTAAAAGTGCTGTAGGTATTACTTCCCTATCCGAAGGCTTTACCTGCCTGGTAGGGGTCATATCCTATATTTGCCTGAATGGCTTTAACTTCAATTATCACTTAGGCCTGGCCCTCCTGATCGGAGCCCTGCTTTCTATTCCAGTATCAGTTAATCTTGTAGCCCTGATCAGAGAAAACATCCTGAAGATTATATTATCAATTGCCATCATTAGTCTGGGCTTTTTTAATATCTTCAGTATCGTCGAACCCCTTACTATTTTAACAAAATATCCCTTTATTATCCCCTTTTTCCTCTTAATCACTTCCCTGATATTGATAAAATTATACAGGGAGGCAAAAAGTGCTATTGACAAAGGCAATATTTACGGGGATATCAGAAAAATAGAATAAAGCAAGTTAAAAGGAATAGAATAATCTCTATTCCTTTTCTTTCTATAATGTATGTGATTTATAGATTGATCAAAACTTCCTGCAGATATAATTCGGTATAGTGAAGCTCTCACTTATATTACCGATAACCGTTTTCCGGCCCGCCCTTGTATAAAGGCCGGCCAGCCGGTGATTATAGCTATAGAGGCCGATCTGAAAGCCAAAATCCTCGGATACTTTATTTTCAGCAAAATGGGGCATGGCCATTACCGGCGGTTCAATGAACTGCTGGTAAATATAATCCTTATCTACCAGGCCCTCGATTAATTTTTTCCACTCTGCCGGCCTGAAATCCCTTCCAATATAGACTCCCTTGCCGGCCAATTGATCAATGGGTTTCACTAACCATTGGTCCTTTGCCGTAATCAGCTTTTCTATATTCTCACCGTCATTTAAATCCAGGATAGCCGTATAGGGAATATGTCTTTTGATGAATTCCTTCTCCCTTTCTGTCAGGAAGTCCAGCCTGTCCTTTTGATGGAGAACGGCAAAAAGGGCCTTGTTATGGACTATCTGGGAGACCAGACCACCGACGACACAGACTGCTCCATCCCGGTAGGCAGAGAGGAAATCCCGGATCTGTTCTGCTTCCTCGACAAGCCTTATCGTTGTCGCCCGCCGGTAAATTAATTTAATCTGGTTATCCTTAAAGTAGAGTTTCCCCCCTCTATATTCCAACTCCCGGGGATCACATATAAAGGTATTATAGCCTCTTTCCCTGAATACTCTCTGAAAGGCCCTGAATTCGTAGACCATACCTTCACCGGTAAAATCGACTATGGCAATATTGGGTTTATCATCAATGCCGCCATTAAATTCCCTGTAGTTTCTCAGCAGTACCTCAAGCCAGCTTTCAAATAATTCAAAGCCCCTTACCTCATAATCCTTTTTGATTTCGGAAAAAGCCAGACTTTTATCCATAACATCCTGGATAATTGTAATTTCGTTCATCCCTGATGAACCATCGGTATTCAATTCACAGAATAAATGCCCGCCATTCTCCCTGTAAAAGATATCAAACCTGGCCATGGGGAAATCTACCCCATAACCGGGGTCAATGAGGATGAGTTCCTCCATAAGCGGGGAGAAAGGAAAAAGTTTCCGGAACCGGGGGTTTACTTTATATTCCCTGACTACCTTCTTTAAAATCCCTGTCATCTCCTGAAGGAAATTACCCAGTTCCTCATACTCCTCTTCACTGAAAAACAATCCCTGATAGAGGAAATCCACCGGTTTATCATTATATATTGCCGTTGAATTATTAACTATTTCCTTTCCCTTTAAGAAATCAGCCCGGTATCTCTCCGGCTCCCTTTCTATTATCCCCCTGTATTGTCTATGCAGGCTATCCAGCAACAGGAATCCCTCCTCCGGCTAAACACCATTCCAGTGCCTTTTTCATTTCTTTCCTATCATTAATCTCCCTGAGGCTTTTCTCCCGTAATGTACCATATACCAGTAATAATTCTCTCAATAAATCCAGATAATCCTTCTCATATTTCCTCTCCAGCCCGTCTGCCGCCATTCCCAGCAATTCCAGATAGAATTCCCTCAGCTCCCTACCATAGCCTTTTGCCTTGCTGCCATTGAGATAAACATCCTTTTTGATGGATTCCATATCTGTCTGCCTGTAATTTAAAGCCTTTTCATAAAGTGTATCCAGATTTTTTTCATTGTACAGTAAACCTTGCCAGAAAAGCACATAGGCCATATTGTAGGGATAGGGTATGGAATCACCCATGCGGATTTCCAGATATCTTTTAATCCTGGCGTCGGGGAAAGCCATGGTCAGGAGGTGTTCAAGCTCAGCCCGGTTGCTAAAATCTATCTCTTCAATATCCTTATTGGTCCTGTTTCCGGTATAGTGCAATTTGCCCTCTTTCATTATGATTATAGGAGGCATGTTCAGGATATAACGGGCATAATCTGTATATGAATAATCATCATTAAATACATTTAAGATATAACCGGAACGGTCATCATCACAGTTATCCCAGATGAGAGATCTGAGGCTGTTCCGTTCATTTATTTTCCCCTCGAAAAAGGGGCTATTATCAAAGTAATAATATACTAAGGGAGCTAAAAAATATACTACCCTTGTTTTCTTCCTCAAATCCGCCTCACTGCTGTAATCAAGGCTTACCTGGGTCGAGGCAGTCCCCTTCATCATATTATGGGCATACTTGCCTCTGGACTTAAAATATTCAAACATGTATTTATATCTTTCCCTGGGTAAAAGTTCAATCCCTGCAATCTCTGTGACCGGCTGATAGCCCAGGTTTAAGAGTACCTGGCCCCTTTCCTTTAAAATGGGGGTAACCTTTTTTAAGAATGAGTTATAGATTTCTTCAATGCCCCTGACATCCTTAACCGGAGCCAGGCTTATTTCCAATTGCCCGCCTGGTTCCAGGGTAATACTTATATCCTTACCCTTCAAACCCAGGAGATTGTTTCCTTCATAAATTCCTTCCCAGCTTCCTTCTTCCATTAAGGCCTTCAGGAAACCCTCAACACCTTTTTCACCGGTATAGGAAACAGCCTGGAAACTTTCCTCCTGGAGAAGGAAATGTTCCAGTTCAAGGCCGAGTTTAAAATCAGCAGTCTCTTTCTCGCCCTGCCTTATATATCTTACCAGAGTTTCCAGCTTTTCATCATATGTATATTTCATAGCTCATTCCTTTCCTGCTTATTTTAAATATAAATTTAGAGAAAAAATCTCTTTTTCCTGCAAAATCTATTCATAGGTACCATTAACCAGTACCTTGCCATCCAGCATCATTACCCTGCCCCCACAGACTACACCTTCCAGTTCCAGTTCACCATTCAGGATATTTATATCAGCCCGTTTTCCTGTCTCCAGCCTTCCCCGGTCTTCCAACTTCAGGCGCTCAGCTACATTTGCCGTGATAAATTTCAATGCAGCACTGAGCTCCAGCCCATGCTCTCTTACAGCCTTCTGCACTTCAGCAAAGAGAGAGCTTACAGAACCAATGCCCAGGCCTTTAAAGTTGCCCGCATTATCAAAAACAGGCAGGCTGCCATTGCCGTCAGAACTGAAAGTAATGGCTTCAATGGGTATGCCTTCTTCCAGTAAAAAACCGACTACGTTTCCCGGCGCCAGGGCCCTATCCTCTTCATCTTCATAATTCAGGCTAGTGGTTAAATCAATCACACCACCGGCCCTGACATAGTTAACCCCTTCAACCAGTATTTCCTGTTTCCTGTTTACATGGGTAGGTAAGAATTGTTTTATCGGTATTTCCGAATTGGCCACCAGTTCCAGCAGAAATTGCAGCCCGGAACGGCCCTCACCCAGATGGACATTGATAATACCGGCTTTACCTGAGAGGAGCCCGCCTACTCTGGCATAGGCAGCCATCCTGGCAAATTCCTCCGCTGTGGGCTGTGAAGAACGGTGATCGGCTACCGCCACTTCCCCCACCCCGATTACTTTATCGATGAGGATCAGGTCATCCCGGCAATTGCCTGTTATGGTCTGTATGGGGAATTGATAGGAACCTGTGTATATAAAGGCAGAGATTCCTTCCTCTTCCAGGGCCCTTGCTTTAGCCAGCAATGAGCTCATATGCCTGGTGCTGCCATCTGTGCCCAGACAGCCGACAACTGTGGTTATACCTGCCCTGATTAATTGGCTTAATTGGAGCTCCGGGGTTCTGGTCCGGAAGCCCCCTTCCCCTCCTCCTCCGATTATATGGACATGTGAATCTATAAAACCCGGGACCAGTATTTTTCCTGCCGCATCGATGATCTCAACCTCATAAAAAAGGGGGTCCGGGACTGGTATCTCCTCAGCGATTTTAACTATAGTATCCTTGACGATTAAGATATCCTTTTTTCCTGAATATTCCGGAGCATATACAGTACCGTTTTTGATAATCTTGATCATAGCAGTATATCTCCTGTCTAATATTTTTTCTGAGTGAAATTAACAATTACCATCGCCTTTTCAGAGTTAAACAGGTTTCATTATAATTCAATCTTATATGTTATAAAACTCCGCGAATAACCTGATCATATAATATTGATCATCTACTCCGGCCAGTTCCCTGATGGAATGCATGGCCAGCAGGGGATTCCCCACATCAATGGATCTGATATCCAGCTGGCTGGCCGAGACCGGCCCGATGGTGGAACCACCCCTCTGATCCGAACGGTTGACAAAGATTTGATAGGGAATCTCAGCCCTCCGGCACAATTCCCGGCAGACTGCTACGCTGTCACTATCAGAGGTATAACGCTGATTGGCACTGACCTTTATTACCGGCCCTTTATTTAAATAATTTTTGTTACTGGGATCGTGTTTCTCCGGATAATTGGGATGAACAGCATGGGCCATATCAGCGGAAATCATAAAGGAACTGGCCAGGCTACGGAAGTAATTCTCCCTGGAATAACTATAGGAAAGGGATATCCTTTCCAGGGTGTTGGCCAGGAATGGAGAATCAGCCCCCTGTTTTGTCATACTGCCAACCTCTTCATTATCAAAGACAACCAGGACCTGTGTAGCATCATTTTCTTCTGCCCTCAGGAGTGCAGTCAAACCGGCATGGACCATGGCCAGATTATCCAGGCGGCCGGAGGAGATGAACTCCTCTTCAATCCCGCAGATCGTACCCTTTTCATATTCATAGAGATATAATTCAAAATCCAGAATCCTTTCTGCGGGTATACCGCTTTCCACACTCAATACAGAGATTAGATAATCATCCTTTTCAAAACCTTCCTCCATAATTTTAAGCAAAGGCAATAATTCTTTCTGTCTGTTCAGTTCTATGCCCTTATTCACCTCCGGATTTAAATGGATGGCCAGATTCGGTATAAGGGCCAGGGGTTTATTTATATTCACCAGGGTGCTTTCCGGGAAAAGAGGATTGTCTCCCCGATAACTGAGCCGTCCTGCTAAAGCCAGCGGCCGGTCCAGCCAGGTATTCAAAATAGGCCCCCCATATACCTCAGTATTCAATTTGAGATAACTGCCCTCACTGAGCTCCGGTGCCGGTTTAATCTTTAAAGCCGGGGAATCAGAATGGGCAGCAATGATGCGGAAACCGGCCCTGGCCGGGTCATCAGTTCCAGTCCGGAAGGCAATTAAAGCAGAATCATTCTTCCTTATATAGTATTTCCTATTTCTCTCCAGGGACCATTCTTCATTTTCCCGTAGCTCCATAAAACCATTTTCCTGCAGGATATTGCTGAGATTTTCTGTTGCCTGAAAAGATGTGGGACTTTCATATATAAAGTCCAGTAAATCCTTTGCTATTTCTTTTCTATTAATTTTAATCACCCCATTTATTATTGATAGCAATATTACTCCCTTTATTTTTATGTATAAATACACTTCCTTACTATTATAGTATCATATATAATTTTTTAAAGTAAGGCCAACTACATTCCCCTATTTTTTTAAAATAATAAAGAGCTTATTCTTGAATAATATTAAGGCTTATGTTAATATTAATTAAAAACCAGGAGATTTATTCAAAACGGCCAGAAAGGCCTATTTATTTTTACATATCAAGGAGTGAGTCTGGATGATCGATTTTAAGGAAAAACTGGTTGACCTATTTATTGAAAAATATAATCAGTTTGAGCGGGGGGAAATACTGGAAATAATCGAGATACCTCCCCAGGAAGATATGGGTGACCTGGCTCTGCCCTGTTTCAAATTTGCCCGGGTTTTCCGTAAAGCCCCCAACCTGATTGCGGAGGAGATTTGTGCAAACCTGGCTAGCAACGAATATTTTCAGGAAATCAGGAATATGGGCCCCTATGTTAACTTTTTTGTTAATAAAGAATTGATTGCCAGGTCAGTCATCAATAATGTATATGTTCAGGGAGAAAGATATGGTTCCTCCACACTGGGAGAAGGTAAAAATGTTATCGTGGAATTCTCTTCACCCAATATTGCCAAACCTTTCAGTATTGCCCATATCAGGACAACAGTTATCGGTCATGCCCTGAGGAATATTTATAAATTCCTTGGTTTTAATACAATCGCCATCAATCATCTGGGGGATTATGGAACCCAGTTTGGTAAATTGATCGTCGCCTTTAAAACCTGGGGTGACAGGGAAACCGTGGAAAAAGACCCCATACCGGAATTACTTAAACTCTATGTCAAATTCCATGATGTTGCGGAAGAAAAACCGGAACTGGAAGATGAAGCCAGGGAATGGTTTAAAAAATTGGAGGAAGGCGATGAAGAAGCCTATCAATTATGGCAGTGGTTCCGGGATGTCAGCCTTAAGGAGTTTAACCGCATCTATGAGATGATGGGTATCGATTTTGATTCCTATGCTGGAGAAAGCTTTTATTCCGACAAGATGAATGCAGTAATAGAATTACTGGAGGAGAAAGGCCTGCTGAAAGATTCTGAGGGGGCAAAAATTGTCGATCTGGAAGAATACAACATGCCTCCTGCCCTTATTACAAAAAGTGATGGTTCTACATTATATATTACCAGGGACCTGGCTGCAGCCATCTACAGGAAGCAAACCTATGATTTCTACAAAAATATCTATGTAGTAGGTTCACAACAAAACCTGCATTTCCAGCAGATGTTTAAGGTACTGGAATTGGCCGGCTTTGACTGGGCAAAAGATTGTATCCATATACCCTTCGGTATGGTCAGCCTGGAAGAAGGTACCATGTCCACCCGGCGGGGACGGGTAGTCTTCCTGGAAGATGTCCTGAATAAGGCCGTTGAGAAAACCCGGGAAATCATTGCGGAGAAAAATCCCGACCTGCCTGATAAGGAAAAAGTAGCCAGGGAGGTTGGTATAGGGGCAATCCTTTTCCAGGAGTTATCCCACAGCAGAATCAAGGATTACCTTTTCTCCTGGGATACTGCCCTCTCTTTTGAAGGTGAAACAGGGCCCTATGTACAGTACACCCATGCCAGGGCCTGCTCTGTCCTGGAAAAGGCCGGTGTGAAAACTTTTGCCGATATATTCGCAATCAATGGTAAAGAGACCACTGTAGAGCCCGGTAGGGCTTTAGAAAATGTAGATTATGGTTTATTGCTAGAAGATGAAGCCTATCAGGTCATCAAGCAAATCTATACTTTCCCGGAAAGCATCATCAAGGCGATGGAGAGGAATGAACCTTTCCTGATTACCAGGAATATAATAGACCTGGCCCAGGCCTTTAATAAATTTTATCACGAATATCCTATTCTGGTAGAGGATCCGGAACTCAGAAAAGCCAGGCTCCTACTGGTTCTCTGTACAAAGATCGTCATCAAAACCGGCTTGAAATTACTGGGAATAGAGTCTCCAGAAAAAATGTAATATAACAGGAATAAAAACTGTAATGCAAAAAAGGATATGAAAAAGGGTTACCTCTTGAAGGTAACCCTTTTTTCAGCTATTTGAAAAATATATTTTGATAAACCTGATATTAAGCCTCCGCTCATTCTGCTTTAGCCAGCTCAATTATTGCTGCAGCATAGATTTTGGTCATTAAAATCAGCTCTTCAATACCGATATACTCATCCTTCTGATGGGCCAGTTCCTCCTGTCCGGGAAAGAGCGGGCCAAAGGCCACTGCATTATCAAGGGCCCTGGCATAGGTGCCGCCGCCGATGGTTATCGGTTCCCTCTTATCTCCGGTATATCTCTGGTAGACCTTCATCAGTTTCTGCACCAGGGGATGGTCCTTCTCCACATATAAGGGAGGCTGGTGGCCAAATTCCTCATAGTGGAAATCCATCCCGGCTATACCTTTTTCCAGTAACTCCTTAATTTCAGTAAGCTCATAGGTTACAGGGTACCTGATATTTATTGTTATAATGAGTTTACCGTCCTTGAGGGATATTTTCCCTACATTGAAGGTCAGTGGACCGGAAACCTTATCCTCCAGACTGCAGCCAAAGGATTCCCCGTTATATTCCATGCCTATTTTATCCCGATAGAAACGGAAGACTCCCTGTAATTCATCTGGGTAGATGTCCAGTACGGCCAGGAAGGCCATCAATTGGGAGATGGCATTATAGCCATCCTCCGGCAGGCTGCCATGGGCAGATACTCCATGGGATTTTATAAGCAGCTTTCCGTCTTTTTCTTCTAAATCTATCTTCACTTCAGGATTCTTCTGCCGGTATTCCTCTAAAGCATTTCTGAATATATCCGGATAATCTGTCCTGATGATGGCCTGGCAATAATCCGGTACCATATTGGGGGCATTACCGCCTTCAATCTCTAGCGATTCTATTTTTTCTGATTTCAGGCTGGACAGGTTTTTTTTCAGGGCAAAGGTCAATATCCCCTTTTCCCCATGGATTACAGGGAATTCCGCATCAGGACTGAAGGCCAGGGCTGGTCTTTCCTCTTTACTGAGATAATATCTGATACATTCCCAGCCGCTCTCTTCATCTGTCCCCAGGATTAGCCTTATTCTTTTATTCAACTTTACGCCGCTGTCCTGTACAGCCTTCAGGGCATAGAGGGAGGCAATGGCCGGCCCCTTGTTGTCGATCGTTCCCCTGCCGTAGATCTTTCCATCATGGATTTCAGCAGCATAGGGAGGATAGGTCCAGTTACTACCTTCCGGAACAACATCCAGGTGACAGAGGATGCCCAGGATCTCCTCACCTTCCCCAATCTCCACATGGCCGGCATAGCCATCCACATTCCTGGTCTTCAGCCCCAGGCCCTCTGCAATCTCCAGGGTGGCTTCCAGGCACTGGTTGATGCCTTCACCAAAGGGCATGTTTTCTTTCGCCTCATCTTCGACGCTCTTTATCCTGACGACCCTTTGTACTGATTCTACTATTTCATCTTTCATCTCATCTATTCTGCTATCTATGTAATCAGTAATCATTTTCATCCCCTTCCCAATACTCTCTCCTACAGTAACTCTTCATAGCGCTTCAGGAAATCCCTGAAAGTAGCAATGGCGCTGCTGATAGGTTCAGGTGAACTCATATCTACACCGGCCCTTTTTAATATATTCAATGGATAATCCGAATCACCGCTTTTCAGGAACTCCAGATACTTCTTTACTGCCGGTTCTCCTTCTTCCAGGATCATATTGGCCAGGGCAGTTGCCGCTGAAAAACCTGTGGCATATTTATAGACGTAGAAATTATAGTAAAAGTGTGGTATCCGGGCCCATTCCAGATCAATGTCCTGATCAACTACAATATCCGGGCCGTAATATTCTTCATTCAAACGGTGATAGGTTTCATTTAAGAATTCCGCTGTCAGCGGTTGCCCTGCTTCGGCAGCCTCATGGATAATTTTTTCAAATTCAGCAAACATGGTCTGCCGGAAGACGGTTCCCCGGAACTGTTCCAGATAGTGATTGATTAAATATTTCTTTTTCAGGACATCTTCAGTATTCTCCAGCAGGTAATGTAATAAAAGGATCTCATTCAGGGTAGAAGCAACCTCAGCCAGGAATATCTTATAATCAGCATAAACATAGGGCTGGTTTTCGTTGGAATAATGAGTATGCAGGGCATGCCCCATCTCATGGGCAAGAGTAAACATATTATCAAGGCTGTCTGTATAGTTCATCAGGACATAGGGATGCACGCCATAACAACCGGAAGAATAGGCCCCGGATCTCTTACCCTTATTTTCATAAACATCTACCCAGCCGCTATTAAAGCCCTCTTCCAGTATCCTCAGGTATTCTTCACCCAGTGGTTTCAAACCCTGCAAGATGGTTTCCCTGGCTTCAGAATAGGGTATCTTTATGTCCAGCTCCTTCACCAGTGGTACATAGAGGTCATACATATGGAGTTCATCCAGTTCCAGCACTTCTTTTCTCAGTGAGACATATTTATGCATGGCATCCAGGTTTTCTTTTACTGTATCGATCAGGTTTGTATAGACTGAAACAGGTATGTTATCACTGCTGAGGGCAGCTTCCAGGGCAGAATTATAGTTACGGGCCCTGGCATAGAAAATATGGGCCTTTACATTGGTATTTAATGTAGCAGCAAAGGTATTGATAAATTCACCATATTTGCTATATAAAGCTGTAAAGGCATCTTTCCTGACCCGACGTTCTTTGCTCATCAGGAAATCGATATAACGCCCATGGGTTATCCTGACCTCTTCTCCCTCTTCGTCAATGATGGTTGGGAATACCAGGTCAGCATTATTGAGCATGGAAAAGATATTGCCGGGACCGCGGGCAACATCACTGGCCATGGCCAGGATTTTTTCCTCCTCTTCACTTAAATAATGGTCTTTTTCCCTTAAGATATTATCGAGGAAGTGGGAATAAAGCTTCAGGCCCTCATTTTCATTCAGGTATTCCTCCACTTTTTCCCGGGATAGGGTCAGTATTTCCGGTACCATAAAGGAAACGGCACTGGCTATTTCGGTGGCCAGGGCCTGAGCCCGCCTGTTAAGGGCCTGATATTTCTGATTTGAGGTATCTTCATCAGATCTCATATGGGAATAGGCATATAATCTATCAAGTATCTCGTTAATCTCCATGATTAGTTGCAAACCCTGATGTAGATTCTCACTGGATGAAACCAGGTTTCCCCGGTAAACATCCAATTTTTGCATCATCTCCCGGACTTTTTCAAAATCCTTTTCCCAGTCATCATCTGTAGCATAAATGTCCTCCAGACGCCATTTATACTGACTGTCAATATCACTTCGCAATGGCAACTCCTTGGCCATCTTATAATCCACCCTTTCTATGTTTTTTTTCGTGAGCAATTAACCACTTTTTTCTTTCCAATCCTCCAGCATATCCCGTCAGGCAACCATTTGCTCCAACAACCCTGTGACAGGGAACAATGATGGCTATCCTATTATTATGGTTGGCATTGCCTACAGCCCGGGCACCCTTCGGTACCCCTATGGACTTTGCAATCTCCCCATAGGTGGCCAGATCACCGTAGGGTATTTTCATGATTTCTTTCCAGACCTTAACCTGGAATTCCGTTCCCTCTAAAATCACCGGGACCTGAAAATCATTCAATCTGCCGAGGAAATAAGCATTCAATTCATCAAAGATCTCCTTATAGAGAAAGAGATCACCTTCTCTGAGATACTCATCCTTACTATTAATATTCTCTTCAGCAGCAGAAAAAGATATCCCTGTAATACCCTCACTCTTAAATGTCACCTTCAGGATTCCGATGGGAGAAGGATAATGAAAATATGAATAATCCATTTTTATTCTCCCCTAAAAAATTTGATTTCTTCCGGTAATGGGTATTTTTGCAGGAAGGAAGAAAGGATGACAAAAGCCTCAGCACGGTTTAGAATCCTGTCTTCCTTAATATTACGGTATATTATCTCCGGTATCAGGCCATACTCCAGGGCTTTTTCATAATAACCCTCACTGGTAAGGCCGGAAATAGGCCTGCTTGTGGCAACAAGTAGTAACTTGGCCGCCTGATTCCTGGTCAGTGGTTCTTTTGTACTGACACTTTCCAGGCCTCCTGGAACCCATTCATAGAGAATTGGTGCCTTTTGCTGCCTTAAACCCTTTATTATAATATAGGCAAAATCCCGTTCGCTTATTTCCTCCTTTAACCTTAAATCATTACTATATCCACCCATGAGCAAACCCCAGGAAAGGAGGTATTCCAGATGTCCCAGCAGCTCCTCCCTTTTAGCTGTAGTATTAAAGATTACCGGGAAGACATCAGCCGGTGATTTTCCCCGCAGGAGATTATTCACCCCGATATAGTTTTTATAGCGCTTTAAATCATCACTGATTTTTAATTTATCCTGTATTTCCTTGATAAGCCTTTCGTTATTAAGTATTTCAGGAATAACAATATTTTTATTGATTAAATAAGAACTTACCAGCCCGGCAGCCTCACCCGCGGAGATACCTGTGGGTAAAACCCGGGCACTGGCAGCAGCCAGCGAACTGTAACCGGCACTCCTGCCTACCACAAATAGATTTGAGAACCCCTTTGGTATTAAAGAACGCAGGGGAATCCCGTAAATTGCAGGATTAAAGAGAACAAAACCATCATACTCCGGTGTTGAAGCCTGATAATCCAGGGGATAGGAAGCCAGGGCGACAGTATCAAAAGGTGTCCGGTTATGTAAAAGGTCTGCCACCTGTAACTGATATTCGCCAACTATATGCCTGCTCTCCCGTACATATAATTCGGGAGGAAAGGGAAGCAGGCTGGCTTCTTCAAATCCAGCCAGGTTTTCCCTGAGAAAGGCCAGTACATGTCTAGCCTCTTCCTGCCCCCGCTGATGGGCCTTTTGCAGGGACTCGGGATCAGTAGGATCAAAATCAAAGATAAGCAGGGCATTTATGTAGACATTGCCTTCTTCTTCAAATACTATATTCAGTCCCCTCAATCTGGTCTTTTTATCTACAGGTTTATATAACTGGCCTATCCGGGCAAAACCCCAGGCATTATCTTTATTAATATAGGACTGGCCGAATTTATTAGTCCTGACATCCCTGGCCAGCCCCTGCCAGTTGACATTACCGATATGCATTACCAATGTTGCTGCCATATGCCGGTCCGGCAGCCCTATATCAGCCCCTCCCTTAAAGTATGGAGCACCGGCCAATACCGCCAGATCTGCATCCTGGCTGGCATCGATGAAATACTCTGCCTTTATTTCTTTCACTTCTCCCTGATGTTTAACCTTTATCTCCCTGACCTGTCCATCCTTATTCTCTACAGATAAGAGACTGATTTCTCTTAAAACTGTAATATTTTTCTCTTTGGCGATTAATTCTTCAAAAACCTCTGTAGCCCTATTGATGGAGAAGGTAATTTTTCCACCTACAGCAGCATGCCATTCGGCAAAAATGCCTTTATTTAAACTCTTCCCATCCGGTGCCTGATTTATATCCAGATAATTCAAAGCACCATAGGTCATCAGGCCCCCGGGTGCCTCCCTTTTTAATAGCAAGAGGGTTTTGATCCCTTCCCGGGCAGCAGCGACAGCTGCGGCAACCCCTTCCGGTTCTCCACCATAAACTACCAGAGGATAATAATCACTGGCCAGGGCTACATTCTGCATACCGGCAAAAAATAGACAGACACTTACTACCCCTATTACAAGCAGTTTTTTTATGAATATTTCTCTATATCTGTACATCTGGACCTCCTTAGAATCTGGCATTTCCAGGTGTTCTCGGGAAAGGAATAACATCCCGGATATTACTCATCCCGGATATATACATAAGGATTCTCTCAAAACCAAGGCCAAATCCAGCATGAGGAACAGACCCGTATTTCCTCAAATCCAGGAACCATTGATAATTTTCGATATCCATACCCAGTTCCTTCATCCTGGCCAGAAGGACATCATATCTTTCCTCTCTCTGGCTGCCGCCTACAATCTCCCCTACCTGGGGCACCAGGCAATCGACAGCCCGGACGGTCTTATTATCATCATTCAGACGCATATAGAAGGCTTTTATATCTTTCGGATAATCAGTTACCATAATCGGTTTCTTAAAATATTTCTCGGTCAGATATCTTTCATGTTCGGACTGGAGGTCAATACCCCATTTAACAGGGAACTCGAATTTTTCATCCGCCTTTTCCAGAATCTCGATGGCCTCAGTATAGGTAATACGCCCAAATTCGGCATCGATAATATCTTCCAGAATCTTTATCCTGCCCTTATCAATCCACTGGTTAAAGAACTGCATTTCCTCTTCTGCATTCTCCAGGGCATAGCGGAAAAGATATTTCAGGAAATCCTCGATTATATCCATCATCTCTTCCAGCTCACAGAAAGCCATCTCTGGTTCTATCATCCAGAACTCAGAGGCATGCCTTGAGGTATTGGAATTCTCGGCCCGGAAAGTCGGCCCGAAAGTATAGACATCACCGATAGCACATGCCAGTACCTCTGCTTCCAGCTGGCCGCTGACAGTGAGGCCGGCCTCCTGGCCAAAGAAATCTTCCTTAAAATTAATCCTGCCATCCTCCAGGATGGGTAAATTATATAAATCCAGGGTAGTTACCCTGAACATTTCCCCGGCTCCCTCTGCATCAGAGGTGGTAATAATAGGGGTATGAATATAATAAAAGCCCTGCTCCTGAAAATATTTATGGATGGCATAGGCCATCTTGCTGCGGAACCGGTTCACCACACCAAAGGTATTGGTCCTGGGCCGCAGGTGAGCAATCTCCCGTAAAAACTCAAAACTATGACGCTTTTTCTGGAGGGGATAATCAGGAGTGACTTCTCCAACGATGATAATCTCTTCTGCCTTCATTTCTACACTCTGTTCTGCTCCAGGTGAAGCCTCCAGATATCCCTTCACCTTTATACTGCTACCTGTACTGATCCTGTCCAGGGGGAATTTATCCGGTTCCAGTACAACTATCTGCAGGTTTTTAAGGGAACTACCATCATTTAACTCGATAAAGGCGATATTACTGGAAACCCTTTTTGTCCGGACCCAGCCAAGGACAGTAATATCCCTGTAATCCTCTTCCCGGACATTACCATAAATAATATCCTTTACTCTGGTTCTGCTGAAATAATCCATAGCTATATTTTTCCTCCTCTTTCTATAATAAAATACCCTTTATTTTTTAGCTAATAGTATTAATTCTTTATCAAAGCTAAAATACCTGCTAAAGCTGGTAAACATCCCGCCTATTTTGAACATATAATAGATTAAACCGGGTCCACTAATCTAAGTACCCGGTATTCCTTAATACATGGAGGGAAGCAGCCATGTTCTGTTTCTGTAAGAGAAGACCGGCTTCCATCAGGGCAAATGTTATTGGCGGCCCCCTGGCTCCGGCTATCAGGGGTACGGTTAATTTTTATGATGCCCCAGGCGGGACCATAGTATGTGTAGATATCAGCGGCCTGCCTCCATACCAGCCTGCCGCGAATGGCGGGCCAGTCGGCCCCCATGGTTTTCATATCCATGAATATGGTAGCTGTGTGGTTGGTGATCCGGCTGATCCTTTCCTGGCTGCCGGAGGGCACTGGAATCCTGATGGCCAGCCCCATGGCAACCATGCCGGTGATTTCCCGGTACTATTCTCAAATGATGGTATTGCCAGGATGTGTTTTTATACCAACAGGTTTAAACCTTTTGAAGTAATCGGCCGTTCTGTAGTAATCCACGAAAATCCGGATGATTACCGCAGCCAGCCTTCAGGAAATGCAGGAAAGAGGCTGGCCTGTGGTGTAATCAGAAGATATTCAACAGGACGATTCTAATCTATTCCACACTCAGATAATCCACCAGTTCCTCTTTACTGGTCCTGGAAAAGCGGCCCTTTTCCAGTCTCCAGTACTGGATTGGGATATCCTCCTGGCAGGATTCCACCAGATGGGGATGACAGGTCAGGAGGAAAATCTGATGTGTATTGGCTAATTCCCTGATCAGGGTCAGGGTTTCCATCAGATGGGAACTGTCAAAGTTTACAAAACTATCATCAACTATCACCGGCAGGGCCGGCTCTATTTCTTTTATCCTGCTGATCCTGATGGCCAGGAATAACTGTTCAAGGGTACCGCGGCTTAACAGGTCGATACTTTCCTGTATAGTTCCATCTTTAAGTATGGCCTGGAAATCACTCTCCAGGATATTTTCCGTCGGCAATATGGCTTTATATTCGCCCCTGGTGATTTCGCGAAAATATTTGCTGGCACCGGCCAGTAATTTATCCCTGGTCTGCTGGATGAATATCTCCCGCACCTTTTTCAGGATAAAGGCAGCCGTCTTTTTAACTGCGTATTCCTCAGCCAGTATACTTAAATTCTTCCTGCCCTCATCGATAAGCAGGGCCGATTTCTTTAAGGCCTCATCGGTGGCCAATTCATCCAGTTCCCTCTGGATAGAGACCAGCCTATTTTTCTCCCGCTCCAGCTCCTCTATCAGTTCATCTAATTCCCTTCTTTTCGCATTATAGCTTTCCTCTACCCTATCCACTGAGGGGAATTGATTATAGAGATAGACAAATTTCTGGAAAGAATCTTCCATCCCCTCACTCTCTCCGGCAAAGCCCATTTGAAAGCTGTTCATGGCTTTCCGGGCTGCCTCTGTATTCAATACTACTTCAATTTGTCCCTGCAATTGTCCCAGCTTCTCGTTTAGACGGGTATAATATAGATATTTTTCACAATGTTGCATATATTCCTCTAAAGCCAGTCCTGCTTCAACATTTTCTATTTCCATACCGGCACTGGCATAAATCTCTTTTATCTCTTCCTGCAGTTCCCCTTTCTCTCTTTCCTGGATAATTAAAGCAAGTATATTATCCTTAAATCCGCATAAATCTTCCACGGCAGAAAAGATCCGCTGGTCCTGCAGATAAAGTTCCATCTCCAGATCGATATATCCTGATGTCATTAGCTCCGGAAACTTATTTATAAGTTCCACGATGTCTTTCAATTCCTTTTCAATAGCCGCCAGGCTTTGCTTTAATTCTCTTCTTTCTATATTTAAATAATTGGCTCTGGCCTTGCTCTCCTGTAATATCCTATAATAATCTTTTATAAATTCCGGCGTAGTACCGGCATCCAGATTGAGCAGTTTCCTGTATCCAGCAAGTTCTTCTTCCAGTGGTGCCAGGATTTTCATATAATCATTTATCCTGGCCTCCCTGGCCTTAATCCTTAATTCTATATTCTGCAATTCTATCTTACTCTTCTCCTGATAGATAAGGTAATTCTTATCAGCTGTATATTTATATAAAGCATAGATGGCCAGTCCTATGATACCCAGAGGTGAGAAAAGGCCAAAATATAGGTTTTGCCTGGCCAGCAGAAAACCGGCCACTATAAATATTAAGGAACCCAGAAAATAAAGATTAAGTACCCGGGAAGGTTTATTTACTTTGATTCCCTCGATGGTATCCTGCAGTTCCTTCCTTCTCTCCTGATATTCCTGCAGATTATCCTTTTCCCTTTCCAGATTGGCTTTGATTTTGTTGTATTCATCAATATTCTGCTGGAGGAGCTCCAGCTGAATCTGATCAATCTCCAGGGAGGCAATCTCATCTATTTCGCCCTGCCAATTTTTATTTATATTCAGGAGCCGGGCCTTTAGCTCATTTTCCTCCCTCTTTAACCTGTCTTCCCTTTCAAAATAAAAGCTTATCTTTTCCCTGATACTGGCAACCTTTTCTCTTAACTGTTCAATCTCCCTGCTATAACTGGATATCCTTTCAGCTAAAGGAACACTGATCTCAACACCATATTTTTCCTTGATTTCCCTACTCAATTCTTTCAGTAATTCCTGCTTTTTATTATACCTATCAAGGATATCCCTGGCTTTTTCCGGATAGAATCGTATCTCTTCCTGAAGATATTTCCCGGCTTCCTCCTTATTCAAACTGTTCCTGATTTCCTCTATTTCAGTATAAAGATGATAATTATTTTTTAAGATATCAAGTCGATAAACTTCGTCTTCCAATAACTTTTTCTTTTCTTCATTTTCATTGATAAAAATTTCGGTCTGTCTTAACTCTTCCTTTTTTTCATGAAACCTGGTCAGCTGCCGGGAAGCCTCTTCCTGTAACTTGACCCCTTCCCTTATCATTTGATAATGGGGCTTGAATTCCTTAACCTTTGGATCTCCCAGCTTCCCGCCAATCCTTTCTGCTTCCTTATAAAAAAAATCCTCCAGCTGGGGTACTAAAATAAATTCCCTTAATCCTGCTCCCAGGAGAATGGAATGCAACCTTTCTTTTTCACTATTACTGAACCGGTAATATTGTAGTTCATCAAGGCTGATAGTAAATAACTGCTGGTAAGTAAAGGGATCCAGTTGATTATAAAGCTCACTGGTAGAGGCAATTTCTTTACTTCCCTTTATAACAGGGGCACTGTAACCCTGTAAATATATATTAATCTCTTCATCATTATTAATGGAAACAGTAGCCTCTACTTCATGCCGGTTCCGGGCAGTAATGAATTTTTTCTTTCTTGGAAAACCAAAGGGAAGGTATCTCAATAATTCCATAAATGTGGTCTTGCCGGCCCTATTGTGGCCGCCGATTACCACCAGGCCAGGAGCAATATCCTCCAGCAACTCATTATGGAAAATACCGAAATCTTTAATAAATAATCTCTTTATCTTCACGGCGCTTCCCTCCTGGTTAAGAGTTCCTCCAGTATCGCCTGTCGGGCCTGTCTCAGTATAGCCTGTAAGCTGTTATCATTGAGATGAAATAAGGCAGGATCACCCTCTTCATGATCCGGACTGCCGGACCAGATCAGCCCCAATTCATCCAATAACTCCTCTTTAAAGCTCTCATTTTCATTCAGAAAAAAGGCAATTTTCTCTATATCCTGAAAAATAGGATTATTCTCCAGTAAGCTTTCATCAATGGGGAGACCGGTACGGTCAACTATTTTCCTTGTCCAGAGAACAGGCCTCCTGCTGGTGAAATTCTCCCGTAAGGAATCCAATAGAAATTCAAAGGCCTCTTCCTTTTCCTTCTTTAAAATCTGGCTGACATCACTTCTGCCGATTAATACCCAATCAATTACATAGGCCTTTACCAGTTGTTCATTATTCAACTGCAGATAACATTTATTCATTAACAGTTCCTCACCGATTTCCATGATCAATCTCTGCAGGTCTATTAAATTACCCTTATTTATGCTATCCACCGGAATTTCTATCCGCTGATATATAACTGAGGAAAGATCAATAAAGCTAATTTCCGGCTCTGCATCTGGTACTAATTCTACCAGTACTGCTCCACCCCGGCCTTCTTCCCCCATATCCCTGCCCTGGGGGATTCCTGGATATACTACCGCCCTGTTTTTCTCACGCCACAACACATCATGTTGATGAAGATGGCCCAGGGCCCAGTAGTTTATTTCCTTATTGGCAAGTAGTTCCTGAAGGGAAGCCGGGATATAATAATTATTCTCTGCCTCCAGCTGAGTATGTAAAAGGCCAATATTCCAGATACCGGCTTTTCCTTTATAATCCAGGTGTACCTTACGGGATTCTGCCCGGTTATTATAAGAACAGGCACTTATGACAGCAATCAGCTCACCATTTTTATCATATACATCCCTGCTTTCCGGCCCATCGCCGCCAAAAAGATATACATTTTCCGGCGGAGGGATTAAGCCCCTGTAAAAGGAAAGCGGGTCATGATTTCCGGCTATGACATAAACAGGGATATTGTGGCTGGCCAGTCTTTCGCATTGCTCATTGAAAAAGATATTGGCCTTTACAGAACGGCTGCCCCCATCATAGACATCACCGGAAATAAGTACAAAATCCACCTGCTTTTCAATAGCCTCTGTACAGAGACGGTTGAAGGCATCATAGATGGCATTATCAAATAATGAAGTTAACTCGGGCGGGTAATTCCCGCCAACACTTAATCTACTGCCTAAATGTAAGTCAGCAGTGTGGAGGAAACGAATCTTTCTCATCGGAATTCTTCCTCTCTCTATTGAAAATATGTAGGAATAATAAAAAACATACTCCTGTTTACAATTTTATCATTATACCAGAGAATAAGCAATAGATGGCAAAAAAGCAAAAATAGTGGCAGAGCCACTATTAACTGCTGAGATATGCTTTTAGAACTCCAGTTTATCCAGTTCAAAACCTTCATGCAGGACCTTGACAGCCAGATCTGCATATTTTTTCTCAATGATACAGGAAACTTTTATATCTGCAGTGGAAATCATCTGGATATTTATATCATTTTCCCCCAGAATATTAAACATCCTGGCAGCTGTACCTGGTGTAGTAATCATACCGGCACCGACAATGGAAACTTTAGCAACATTTTCATCGATAAAGACATTCTCAGCACCCAACTCTTCTGCAATCTCTTCAATGACTTTAATCCCCTTATTTAAATCATTACTATGCAGGGTAAAGGTAATATCATTTTTATTATTACGCTGCAGGTTCTGTATAATCATATCAACATTTATATTGTTTTCTGCCAGTTTGCTAAATAGCCTGCCAGCCACACCGGGTTGATCTGGTACCTTTGTCACAGTGACTTTTACCTGTTCTTTATCAGCGGTAACACCGGTTACACTTCTTTTTCTTTCCATTTTATCCATTCCTCCTACCATTGTTCCAGGCTGATCATTAAAACTGGATGCAATGTATAATTTTATATCATAAAACTTGGCCAGTTCCACCGAACGGGGATGAAGTACCTTTGCGCCAAGACTGGCCAGTTCCAGCATCTCCTCATAAGAGATAAAATCCAGTTTGCTGGCTTCTTTTACCAGGCGGGGATCGGTTGTATAGATACCATCAACATCAGAATATATTTCACAGCGGTCCGCTTTCAGGGCAGCGGCAAGGGCTACGGCAGTAGTATCTGAGCCACCCCTCCCCAGAGTAGTAAAGTCATTCCGGGAATTTATACCCTGAAAACCGGCCACAACTACAATCTTGCCTTCAGCCAATTCTTTATTAATCCGATTAGTATCGATTTGCATAATCTCAGCCCGGCTATGTTGATCATTGGTCTTAATCTTCACCTGGCTGCCGGTTAAGGAGACAGCCTTATAGCCTTTCTCCTGAATGGCCATGCTCAGGAGGGCAATTGAAACCTGTTCGCCGGTAGTCAGCAACATATCAGCTTCCCTGGGATCAGGATTATTGGTAATCTGGTTCATCAATTCGATTAGCTTATCTGTTGTATCTCCCATGGCTGAAACAACAACAACCATTTGATTACCTTTTTTATATTCGTTTATTATCCTGTCAGCTACATTATTGATTCTTTCAACATTACCTACAGAAGTACCACCATATTTCTGCACAATCAACGCCAATCTAATCATCCCACCTTTTAAGATATCAAGTTACCTTCATTTATTATAAGTCGGGTATTATAATTCTTCAACCCTGATTATATTCTTAACAGCAACAATCTCTTCTATATTTTTAAACTCAGCAATGGATTTCTGCAAATACTCCTCTTTAACCTGATGCGTAACCAGCACAATCGGCACAACCGGGTTCTGACGGTGTTTCTGGATAACAGAAGCCAGGCTGACCTGGTTTCTGCCCAGGACCTCAGCAATTTTGGCCAGTACCCCCGGTTTATCCTTAACCTGCAGCCTGAGGTAAAAGGAATTCTCCACCTGGCTGATATCCATAATTCCATGGTTATTCTTATAGATATTCCCGTTTATATCCGGAGAACCGTGATAAATCTCCTTGCCAGCCTGGATAATATCGGCCACTACTGCACTGGCAGTCGGGAAGCGGCCTGCTCCCTGTCCGTATAACATTACATCACCGACTGAATCTCCATGGAGATAAATGGCATTATAGGCATCATGAACAGAAGCAAGGGGATGGTTTACAGGAATAAAGGCTGGATGTACACGGATATCTACGCCTTTACTGGTAAACTTGCTTATAGCCAGCAGTTTTATAACATAACCCAGTTCCCTGGCTATCTCTATATCTTCTATCTCAATATTTTCAATACCCTCAATATGAACATCTTCGATATCGATAACTGTCTCATAGGCTATGGATGAAAGGATAGCTATTTTATAGGCTGCATCTGCTCCACTGATATCAGAACTGGGATCACTCTCTGCATAACCCAGTCTCTGTGCTTCCTTCAGGGCAATATCCAGTTCCTGCCCCTCTTTAGTCATTCTGGTCAGGATATAATTGGTTGTACCATTTAAAATCCCGAAAATACGCTCTATTTTATTGGCAGCAAATGATTCCCGTAAAGGCCTGATTATGGGGATTCCCCCGGCTACACTGGCTTCAAAATAGATACTGACTCCCTTTTCTGCTGCCATTTTCATTAATTCCGGTCCGTATTTGGCTATCAGCAGTTTGTTTGCTGTTACAACAGACTTTCCATTCTTTAGGGCCTGTAATATGTATTGATAGGCCGGTTCTTCTCCCCCGATAAGCTCTACAACCAGATCTATCTCTGGATTTTCCAGAACATCCTCTACCTTTTCAGTTAAAAGGGTACCGTCAATGTCAATATCTCTCTGCTTTTCTATATCTCTTACCAGTATCTTCTCTATCTGCAGACCAGTACCTATCTTGCTCTTTAAATTTTCACTATGTCTTTCCAAAATTGAATATACCCCAGTACCAACTGTACCTAAACCAAGGAGACCAATTTTGATCATCACTATCTTCCTTCCCTACTTATTATCTTCTCAATACTCCTGAAGTTTTTAATTTACTATTCTACAACCCTGGTTATCTGTAGTTTTGACCAGATAGCTGGCCTTTATCTCATGCTCTTTAAAAGTTTCTACCATGGCTCTGCCGATTTCATCCATGTTATCTTCAGCAACAGCAATCATGGATGGGCCAGAACCACTGAGAGCAACACCAAGGGCACCGGCTTCATAGGCTGCTTCCATCACCTGGAAGAAGCCTGGAATCAGCCTGGAACGATAATCCTGATGTAATCTATCCTCCATGGCAGTCCTCATCTGTTTATAGTCCCTGGTATATAAGGAGGCAGTCAGGAGTGCTGCCCTGCTGATATTAAAGACAGCATCAGCATAGCCAATCTTTTCTGGGAGGGCCTGTCTTACCGCATTAGTCTTTAATTCAAAATCCGGAATCAGGACAACAAATTTTAAATCATCGCCCAGTTCCAATTTTTTATAGCATAAACCATTCCTGGAGATAACATTGATGATAAATCCACCCTTAAAGGCCGGTACTACATTATCTGGATGACCTTCTATATCTACTGCCATCTCGATTAGTTCCTCTTCCTGAAAAGGTTCTCCAGTCAGGCAATTTGCTGCAACAAGGCCTGCCACTACAGCAGAAGCACTGCTGCCCAGGCCCCGGGCAAAGGGGATATTGATTTCTTCAGTAATCCTTATCCCATCAATTTTTCTGCCTGTCCTCTGCAGCAACTCATCCATGGCCTGGATAAAAAGGTTATTCTCCAGTGGCAAATCCAGGATATTCCCACTACTCTGATCAACTAATACTGCCTCCAGCCCTTCCTCTATTTTTTCTATGGTAAAATAATTATATAGATTAAGGGCAATACCCAGGCAATCAAAACCCGGGCCCAGATTGGCAGTAGTAGCCGGAACTCTAATCTTTATCATCGGGCTCAACCTCATTTGCATTTGAACTATATTTTTAGTAATTTTAACATTATCCTGCAAAAAAAACAAGTCTATCCTCTAACCAGTTTCTTTCCTTTTCAATAATCCGTACCGACTCTGCTATTGCAGTGCCGCCAATCACCTTCTTATTTTCCACAGTATATTCTAAAGCAAGGGATTCATTTAGATCAGCAGCAAAGAGTTCCTTCTCTTCCGGGAATAACTCCCGGTACTTTTTATAATCCAGCTCTTCTAGTTCCAGTTTATTTTCCAGGCAGTAAAGGACTGCCTGGCCCACAATCTCATGGGCCCTCCTGAAGGGTAAACCCTTCTTACTCAGATAATCTGCCAGATCAGTCGCATTTAAAAAACCCTTCTGGCAGGCCTGATACATATTCTCCTTTTTTACCTTCATTGTTTTTAACATCTCCGGATAAATCTGAAGGATAATCTTGAGGGTATCTATTGTATCAAAAAGCCCCTCCTTATCTTCCTGCATATCCTTATTATAGGCCAGGGGTAAGCCCTTTAAGGTAGTAAATAGCTGAATCATGTTGCCATAGATACGGCCTGTTTTCCCCCTCACCAGTTCGGCAATATCGGGATTCTTTTTCTGCGGCATGATACTACTGCCTGTAGAATAGGCATCATCCAGTTCTATAAAAGCAAATTCACTACTCGACCAGAGAATTATTTCCTCACTGAAAGAGCTTAAATGGGTGATGATGGTTGCAGCAATAGAGTGAAACTCCAGGATAAAATCCCGGTCACTGACTGCATCCAGGGAATTCTCACTGACAGCAGCAAAACCCAGCCTTTCGGCAACATATTCCCGGTCCAGGGGATAGCTAGTACCGGCCAGGGCCCCGGCACCCAGGGGAAGGACATTAACCCGTTTCAGGTTATCTGTCAGCCGTTCATAATCACGCTTCAATTTAAAATAATAGGCCAGCAGGTGATGGGCCAGTGTTACTGCCTGGGCCCTTTGTAGATGTGTATACCCGGGCATATAGACACCTTTATATTTCTCTGCCAGTAACAATAAATCCTGCATAAAAAGCAGCAATAATTCCTGAATATTCCTTATCTCATCCCTCAGGTACAATCTTATATCAAGGGCCACCTGATCGTTCCTACTCCTGCCCGTATGCATTTTGCCGCCAACCGGCCCTATTTTCTCAATTAAATGAGCCTCTACGAAGGAATGAATATCTTCATATTTTAAGTCAAATTTCAATAAGCCACTATCAAGCTCTTCTTTAATTTCCTCTAAACCCTTTATTATCTGCTCCCCTTCCTCTGCCTTCAGTATCCCCTGTTTGACCAGCATCTCTACATGCACAATACTCCCCAGGATATCATAGGGATAAAGACGCTGGTCAAAAGAAAGGGAGGCATTAAATTGGTGGACCAGTTCATCAGTTTCTTTGGTAAACCTACCACCCCATAATTTCATTGGCATCAACTCCAGGAATATTTTTCTGCCAGTAACCCCGCCTGTAGCCATTATTCCTATCTGTTTTCAGACAGTTAAAGCCCAATTTGCTATAAAAACTGACCAGCTTTTCTTCTTCCAGGGAGGAATGCAGGAAAATCCTCCTGCCCCCCTCTTCCCTCACTATTTTTTCTGCCCCATAATACAGCTCTGTCCCAAAGCCTAGACCTTGAAAATCTGGGTGAATAGCAAAACGTTTTAAATAAAACTCCCCTTCATTATATCTCACCAGCCGGAGAGAACCGACAATCATCTTTCTGTATTCCAACACCAGGACAATATTCTGCTCCAGATCATGGTAAATATCCTCAATAGTTTCTTTTGCTACAGGATTAAAGGCATTACTGCCATAGGAGGAAAAGGCCCGCTGTACAAGATAATATATGCTATTTGCCTCCTCCTTAACTGCTTTTCTGACCACATAATCATCACATTTAGCGGCAGCTAACAAATTACTGGCTAACATATTACTGTTTTTTCTCCTTTACCTTTATTTCCTCACGCTTTTTATAACCTGATTGCTCACCTGGGTAGGCAGTCCCCACAGCTTGATAAAACCTTCAGCAGAACTATGGTCAAAAATATCATCCTCGTCATAGGTGGCCAGCTTAATCTGGTACTGGGAATAAGGGGATTTTCTGCCGACCACTGTCGCTTTACCCCTGTATAGTTTCACCCTGACATCTCCGGTAACCACTTTCTGGGTTTCATCAATAAAGGCATCCAGAGCTTCCCGCAATGGTGAATGCCAGAGTCCGTAGTAAACCAGTTCTGAGTATTTCTGGCTTATACCATATTTAAAATGAAGGGTCTCCCGGTCCAGGTTCAGGTCTTCCAGGTGTTGATGGGCTTCCAGAATAATTGTCGCTGCCGGAGCCTCATAAATCTCCCTGGATTTTATACCTACCAGCCTGTTTTCCACCATATCTACCCTGCCTACACCATGTTTAGCCCCTATTTTATTGAGTTTTTTAATCAACTCAACAGGATTATGGGCTACACCGTCAAGCTTAACAGGGATACCCTCTTCAAAGCTTATTGTTATATATTCCGGTTCAGCAGGAGCCTCCTCCGGTGCAGTAGTCCAGAAATAGGCATCCGCCGGAGGCTCACACCAGGGATCCTCCAGTACACCGCATTCAATGGAAATACCCCAGAGATTGCTGTCAATACTATATGGACTCTCTTTTGTTGCCGTTACCGGTATATTATGTGCTTTGGCATATTCAATCTCCTCATTCCTGGTCTTGAATTCCCAGACGCGGACCGGAGCAATAATCTTTAAATCCGGCTCAAGGGCCCGGAAGGATACTTCAAACCTTACCTGGTCATTACCCTTTCCTGTACAGCCGTGGGCAACTGCATCTGCCCCGTGCTTCCGGGCTATATCCACCATCTTTTTACTGATTAACGGACGGGAAAGGGCTGTAGCCAGGGGATATTTCCCCTCGTATTTAACACCTGCTTTCACCGCTTTGAATATATATTCATTGACAAACTCTTCCTGCAGATTATCGATATAGACTTTAGAAGCCCCAGTTTTATAGCCCTTCTCTTCAATCTGATCCCAACTCTCCACATCTTCCTGGCCCACATTGGCACAATAGGCAATTATCTCTGCTCCGTATTTGTCCTTTAACCATTTGATGGCCACCGATGTATCAAGTCCACCAGAATAGGCCAGCACTATCTTATTAATCTTCTCCATAACAATATACCTCCTGGTTTTTTATTTTTTTATATACCTACTCATATAAGCTTTATGGATATTTATTAATAATTATTTATAATTATACATTGTTGTTTTTAATTATGCAAGTAATCTTTCATATTTTTTTATAATTTATTGGTTAATTTTATGGAGCCTTAAGTTTCAGGTCTATAAAAAAATTATTCAATCTATACTTAAAAAATAAAAAAAGCAGCCCCGGCTGCTTTTCTGACTAACCACGGTAAATATGTAACCCTTTTTAGGGTGATATTTTATTTTTCACCTCTATAACGGTTATTTTCAACTAATAACCCTGCTGGAGATTTTACTATAACAATACATTATTGATGTATAAACCGCCTATTAAGGCTATCAAGAGGCTTGACAGAGTACCCAGAAGGTAATACTCCACAAATCTATTTTCACCCAGTTCCCTGTATCTGGCCAGAGATTTAGCTGTAAAGATAATACCTATCGAAGAAACATGACCAAAACTGACCAGGGTAACTATTAAAGCCCTTTCAATTATACCGATATAACGGCTGATATTGGAATCCTTTTCATCTACCCGTTCAATATCCAGCAACCTCAATATCTTCTCCAGCAGAACTGCGGCAACAAATAAAACCAGTAAATATACAATTATTATCAACAGGTATTTCTCATTTCTTAACCCTTCCTGGTATGACCAGGTATTCACATTTATGGTTTCAAGGTATTTGCTGGCTACATAATTCCAGACTAAATATATGATTCCAATATGTATTGCCTGATCAATAAAAAACAAAATAAGGTCTCTTTTAGGTGATTTATTTGCAATAATTTCCTTAATTACATCTATGATAACATGCAATATCGCTATTGTGGAGGAATAGGCTAAATTATATAATAGATTGTTTATTATCCTTGAAGAATTGAATACCCTTAAGCTGAAACCATATTTCCTTAAAAATAATGCTGTTAATAAGAAAGTTACAACGAAAACAATTAAAAAGTGAAATATATTCCCCCTTACTTTTCTTACTCTCTTCCATTCCACCATCTTCGTGGTCTGAAAGACAAAATCACTCAGGAAATGAGCAATAATTGTAAGCCATAACCAGTTGGCCAGATGAAAACTGCCAGCCATGGTCATTTCCTTCAACTCCTTTTAATCTATATATTTTTCCACCAGGCGGATTATACTCTTTTCCGCATAATCAACCACCTTCCACCTGGCAGCATTGCACCTTTTACCTACATTCTGGGGAGCAATTTTTAATATCTCAGCGGCTTTTTTATATGTACCTAGTTTTTCGTAATAATAAATAGCCTCCCATTGTGCATCAGTCCAATTTTCCTGTATCGTATCAATCAAAAATAAAATAGTATTTATCGCCTCATCAATCTCGTTATTACTCATGAATCTGGTTTTAAATCTATTTTCGCTTTCCAGTGCCTCCAGTGACTCCCTGGCAAAATGGAAGGCTGGTCCATTCAAAGCCCAGGAATCTCTTATATCTGTCATTTCACTTACCTCATTTATCTCTCCAAAACCAATACCAAAACGCAGTTCCAGTGGCCTCATTATATACCTGACCTGTCTGATAAACCCGGGAAAAGCTATTTTTCCTTTAAAGAGGGCCTGTATCTCATCACCCCGGGAAAGCCTGAAAGGTGTCAGCATATTCGCAGGATATTCTATTTTAGATATTTTTTCTTGAATTACCTTTTCAAAATCCTTATACTTTCTTGAACCGATAATATCGCCTGTAAGAACAGTATACTGAGCCATATTCATTTCCTCCAGCATATTTCCTGAATATATATTATCATAAAATTATTAGTGATACCATATTTTACCTGAATTAATTCTCACTGATCTAAATATTTGCAATAGATTGCTTACTAATATATGGACTTTATATGATTGTTAAAAACCTTTATCTTTCTGTATTTATCGTAGGATTTAGTCCAGCCCATTATAGCCACATCAGTACCCTTTCTATCTACTTTCTGCATGATATATGGGTAAAAACCAATATCAGTGATTTCCTTTTTTAATTCAGGAGCCTGATCTATACTGGACATTAACACCAGACGTCCGTCCCTTTTTAGAGAACTACTTAAATTTTTAATTGACTTTATTACATCTCTGGTAGCAGTCCTGGAAAAGGGAACCTCTGTAACCAGGGAATCAAAATAAGTTTCTGGAAATCTTATTCTTGAAGAATCAGCTGTAAAATGTCTTGAACCATAATACTCCAGGCCAGGAGACAACACTGGGTCAATATCTACACTGTAAACATCTATATCATTATTTATATATTTTGCAGCAAATACTATACCTCCTGCTCCGGCAAAGGGATCCAGTAATCTTTCAGTCCTGGCCGGAATAG